>NZ_MLQM01000381.1:0-505 GCF_001854525.1 Mycobacterium talmoniae | reverse complement strand
ACCGCGGACAGCGAGGGGTCGCCGTTGGGTTGGGTCACGGTCACGACGCTCGGCGGTGGGGCCTCGGTCGGGGTGCCGCCGTCGGTGGGCTCACCCGGGACGCTGGTGTGGGTTTCCGACGGGCTGCTGCTGCCCGACAGCGTGTAGGCCAGCCCGCCGGAGGCGGCCAGCAGCAGGGCGGCGGCCAGGCCGAACAGCAGGACCGGTCGCTTGTACCAGGCCAGCGGTGCCGGCTCGGTGTAGTCGGCGGCCGGGGCACCCTCGAACCGTTCGGCGGTGTCCGGCGGCGTGAAGGTGTAGTCCTCGCCGGAGTAGGGCACCGGTTCGCCGCCGGACGAGTCGTCCTGGGACCAGGCCAGCTCCCGAAACGCCGCGGACTTGGGGGCGTCGGGCATCGCCTCGGTCGGGGGCGCCCCGGCCGCCCAGGCCGCCGGGGCCAGGCTGGTCGGGCTCATGGTGGTCGGGGTGTCCGCGGCGGGTCTGGGGGGCGCGCGGGCGCGTGTGG
>NZ_MLQM01000380.1:0-513 GCF_001854525.1 Mycobacterium talmoniae | reverse complement strand
GTGGCCGCCTGCTCATAAATCACCTGGAAGTTACGACCCAACTGGGTGATGAACTCCTGGCAGGCCACCGACCCCGACCCACCCCAAAAGTCACCGGCAGCCAACACATCGGCAATGATCGCCTGATGCTCAGCCTCCAACGACGCGGCCTGAGCCTTAATCAACGCACCATGCGCGTCGACATCCCCGAACTGGTAGTTGATGCTCATGCGATAACTCCTTAGCTGCTCAGGGCCGTCTGCGACGCGGCTTCTTGCTGCTCATAGTTATTAGCGTCCCGGATCAACCCGTCCCGCACCCCATGCAGCATGTTCACAATGTTGCGAAACGCCGTCTGCATCTGCCCCATCGTGTCGTAAGACGTGTTGGCCGCGGTCCCACCCCAACCAGCACCCGTAATGTTCATCGACGACGCCCACATCTTGCGGGCCTCATCCTCAACCGTCTGAGCGTGCACATCAAACCGGCCCGCCATCGCCCGCATCTGATGCGGATCCGTCATAAAACGCGTAG
>NZ_MLQM01000379.1:0-514 GCF_001854525.1 Mycobacterium talmoniae | reverse complement strand
AGCTGGGGATCAAGGGGTCGCCGACCACCGAGTTGTATTTCGAGAACTGCCGCATTCCGGGGGATCGGATGATTGGGGAGCCGGGCAGCGGGTTTAAGACCGCGTTGCGCACCCTGGATCACACCCGCCCCACCATCGGGGCGCAAGCCGTGGGGATCGCCCAAGGCGCGTTGGATGCGGCGATCGCTTACACCAAGGATCGCAAGCAGTTCGGTCGGCCGATCAGTGATAACCAGGGTGTGCAGTTCATGTTGGCCGAGATGGCGATGAAGGTCGAGGCGGCCCGGTTGATGGTGTATTCGGCGGCCGCCCGCGCCGAGCGCGGGGAGACCGGGCTGGGGTTCATCTCCGCGGCGAGCAAGTGTTTTGCCTCCGATGTGGCCATGGAGGTCACCACCGACGCGGTGCAGTTGTTCGGCGGCGCCGGCTACACCACCGACTTCCCGGTCGAACGCATGATGCGCGACGCCAAGATCACCCAAATCTACGAAGGCACCAACCAAATCCAACGCGT
>NZ_MLQM01000378.1:0-539 GCF_001854525.1 Mycobacterium talmoniae | reverse complement strand
CACCACCACCACCGCCGCCACCCCGAACGGCCCGGTCGACCCGTCCCGCATCACCTGCAGCGCCCGGGCCGGCGGCCCGTAGCAGCCCAGCCCGTCGGCGGTGTCGGCCACCCCGTCGATGTGCAGCCCCCGGGTGACCGCCAGCAGCGCGGTCACCGCCAGCAGCCCGGACAGCGCGCTGTGCGCGCCGAACGCCAGCCCGCCGGCCCAGGTCACCGCCGCGGCCAGCCCACCGAGCGCGGCCCCGACCACCGGCAGCGCGCTCAGCGCGCCGCGACCCACCGGCACCGCAGTCCCCGGCACCGGCAGCACCGTCTCGAACGCGAAAGCCGCTGCCAGCGAACGGATCATGGCTCGGCGGGGCCCGGGACGGCCGCCTGCGGACAAGCCGACATGGGTGCCTGCGCTGCCTCCCCGCCCCGCCGCATCTGGCCCCTATATACAACGCCCCGGCCACGCGGCTCCGGGCTTGCTTGTTTTCCTCCTTCTCCTTCTTCTAATAAAACATACTGGTTGCGCGTGGAGTCTTTGGCATGCTG
>NZ_MLQM01000377.1:0-561 GCF_001854525.1 Mycobacterium talmoniae | reverse complement strand
TGTCGAGGACGACGCGCAGGTTGCGGGTGTTGTCGGGGCGTGTGCTCATGATGGCGAATTTAGTTCCGTAGCGGAATTCTGGTGTGTCGTCGCCGTTTTGGACTTCGAGGTGGGCGTTGACGGTGGACGCGCCGTTGGCTGCTTTCTTCTCGATGGTGGATTTGCGTTCGGGTGCGGCGACGACGGTGCCGTCGCCGACGATGAATTGTCCGCGAACTGGATTGGTCCGTGAGACAGGGCTGTGTGGGTTGAGGCAGTTGAGTTCGCGGGCGAGTGTGGCGGCGGTGTCGATCAGCCCCTGGTGCAGGGCGTCGATGTGGGTGTCGAGGCGGTCCTGGGCGTAGGTGTGGTGATGCCGTCGCGGCGGCGTGGTGCGGGCAGTTTTTCCGTGGGCGGTGGCCTGGCGGCAGATGACCTGCCAGTACTCGGGGTTGGCCATGATGCGGCTGGCGTGGCTAGCGCTGCCGAACGCGCCATGCAGGACTTTGTGGATGACCATTACCCATGCCGGGTAGTGCGCTGGGCGCCCGGGTGAGTTGGGTGCGCGATCCGGGATCAGGT
>NZ_MLQM01000376.1:0-561 GCF_001854525.1 Mycobacterium talmoniae | reverse complement strand
TGTCGAGGACGACGCGCAGGTTGCGGGTGTTGTCGGGGCGTGTGCTCATGATGGCGAATTTAGTTCCGTAGCGGAATTCTGGTGTGTCGTCGCCGTTTTGGACTTCGAGGTGGGCGTTGACGGTGGATGTGCCGTTGGCTGCTTTCTTCTCGATGGTGGATTTGCGTTCGGGTGCGGCGACGACGGTGCCGTCGCCGACGATGAATTGTCCGCGAGCTGGATTGGTCCGTGAGACGGGGCTGTGTGGGTTGAGGCAGTTGAGTTCGCGGGCGAGTGTGGCGGCGGTGTCGATCAGCCCTTGGTGCAGGGCGTCGATGTGGGTGTCGAGGCGGTCCTGGGCGTAGGTGTGGTGATGCCGTCGCGGCGGTGTGGTGCGGGCAGTTTTTCCGTGGGCGGTGGCCTGGCGGCAGATGATCTGCCAGTACTCGGGGTTTGCCATGATGCGGCTGGCGTGGCTAGCGCTGCCGAACGCGCCATGCAGGACTTTGTGGATGACCATTACCCATGCCGGGTAGTGCGCTGGGCGCCCGGGTGAGTTGGGTGCGCGATCCGGGATCAGGT
>NZ_MLQM01000375.1:0-566 GCF_001854525.1 Mycobacterium talmoniae | reverse complement strand
GACATGCCGGACATCATAAGCGGCGGTCCGACGCGACGTTTGCCCGAAAGGGCAATGCGGCCCCGGCCTGCCTGGCAGCATGACTAAGCGTGACGGCAGCGGTCACACCCAAGGGTGAACGTCGACGGTATGCGCTGGTCAGCGCGGCCGCCGAGTTGCTGCGCGAGGGTGGCTTCGAGGCGGTGCGGCACCGCGCGGTGGCCCGGCGGGCCGGCCTGCCGTTGGCGTCGACCACCTACTACTTCTCCTCGCTGGACGACCTGATCGCCAGCGCGGTCGACCACATCGGCATGCTGGAGGTGGCCCAGCTGCGGGCCCGGGTCGCCGGATTGTCCAAACGCCGTCGCGGCGCCGAGACGACGGCCGACCTGCTGGTCGATCTGCTGGTGGGCGAGGACCGCGGCTCGTTGCTGACCGAGCAGCTGATCTCCCGCTACGAGCGCTACATCGCCTGTGCCCGGCTGCCCGCGCTGCGCGACATCCAGCGCCGGATCCTGCATCAGCGCGACGACGCCGTCGTCGAAGCCATCGAGCGGTCGGGCCGGCGGGTGCGCCCCGAACTGCTG
>NZ_MLQM01000374.1:0-590 GCF_001854525.1 Mycobacterium talmoniae | reverse complement strand
GTGGCGGGTAGCCGGGGTAGCCGGGCGGCGGGTAACCCGGCGGCGGGTACCCGGGTGGCCCATAGCCCGGCGGCGGATAACCGGGATTACCGGGCGGCGGCGTACTCACCACGTGAAAGGGCTGTCGTCGTCGGCGCGGGTCATGGCTCCCATCCTGTCGGCCGAGGCGGCATTTCTCAACGTTTCTCGACGCTGACCAGGGACTGAGCGGAAGCCGGTCTCCCCGGCCCCGTCGCCGCGTGTCGCGACCGGCGGTCAGCGTAGCGTTTGCACCATGGCGGAACTTAAAGCCCAGTTGCGGGCGGATCTGACCGATGCGATGAAGTCACAGGACAAGTTGCGCACCGCGACCCTGCGGATGTTGTTGGCGGCGATCCAGACCGAAGAGGTCTCCGGCAAGCAGGCGCGTGAGTTGTCCGACGACGAGGTGCTCAAGCTGCTGGCCCGCGAATCCCGCAAGCGGGCCGAGGCGGCCGGGGTCTATGACCTGTCTCTTATATGCATCTGACGGTGCCGGCGGACCACTCGGCGGGGGGGCTGGGGGTGGGCTGGGGGGTGGTGTGTTGAGGCTCGGGGCGCTGGCGGGGGTG
>NZ_MLQM01000373.1:0-592 GCF_001854525.1 Mycobacterium talmoniae | reverse complement strand
CCGGGGCCCCGCTCCGCCCCCGCCCGCTGCGGGGCCGGCGCCGGCTCCGATGTCGGCGCCGGCGCCGCCCCCCACGGCGCCGCCCGCCGCACCCGCTGGGGCGGCCCCACCGTCGGCGCCGCCACTCACCGGGGTGGAGGGCGCCGCCTCCTACGGCTACATGGTCGGCTGGATCGGCTCCGGGCTCAGCACCCAGAGCAGCGCCAGCGCCAAAACGCTCGTCCGGGCGGGGGTGCCGGCGGCGGTGGCCACCGACACCGAGCCGACCCAGGAGACGTCACTGCGCCGCCGGCGCCGCACCGGGCTCACCGATCCCGGCCACCGGTACGAATACCTGGAAACCGACGACCCGCACTACTTGGCGTCGGACCGCGGGGCTGGTCCTCTCGGTTTCACTGGCACGATTCCCAAAGCCGGCACCCAAGCAACCGGGCTGGCCACCTTGGCCGTCGATGGGTTTGGTGGGGGTCCGCGGGTGCCGTTGGTGCCGGAGACGTGGGAGGGGGAGTCGTAGCTGAGGGAACTTGTGGTGGGGTTTTGTGGACTATTTGGTGATCGAGTTGGAAGGGGTTAAGTGATGAGTTTGTTGGAT
>NZ_MLQM01000372.1:0-598 GCF_001854525.1 Mycobacterium talmoniae | reverse complement strand
ATGTTTATCATTCATCATTTTGTTTTTTTTTACAAGAAGAACACGCCATCCGACACCGCTCAGTGTCTGGTGGGCTCGGAGTTTTGTATAAGACACAGCCCCGGCCCCCCGCCGCCTTCTCCGCGCGCGGCGGGCTGCTGGCCGGCACCGGCACCGTCGACGCCGCGGAGATCACCGTGTTCCCGCTGACCCCGCCGCAAGCGACACCGATTCCGCGGACCGAGCTACTCGATCGGTTGGGCACCCATCTGACCCGGCACATCGGCCGGGGCGTCGAATACGCCGACATCCGGGCCTATGTGCCCGGCGACCCGCTGCGGATGGTCAACTGGCCGGTGAGCGCGCGGCGCGGCAGATTGCATGTGACCCAGCGGCTCACCGACCGCGCCGCGGACGTGATCGTGCTGATCGACAGCTATCCGCAGGCCCCGGGTCCGGCGACCCAGGCCACCGAGCGGGCCGTGCGCGGCGCCGCGCAGGTGGTGCAGACCGCGTTGCGCAACGGGGACCGCGCCGGCGTCGTGTCGCTGGGCGGTCGCCGTCCGCGCTGGTTCGGCGCCGACATCGGGCAGCGGCAGTTCTACCGGGTGATCGACAC
>NZ_MLQM01000371.1:0-599 GCF_001854525.1 Mycobacterium talmoniae | reverse complement strand
CAGCTGCGGGGGCACGCCCTCGATCTCCTCGACACCGCCGTGGTGCTGACCGGCATCGAGCATGGCCTGCTCCTCGGCCATGGTGGCCTGGTCCTTTTCCTCCGACATCCCGATCGGCCCGATCCGGCGCCCGTTGAGGAACTGCTTGACCACCGGCTCGTCGCTGGTCAGCAGCACCTCGCGTGGCCCGAACATCACCAGCTGCTTGCGGAACAACATGCCCATGTTGTCCGGCACGGTGCGGGCGATGTTGATGTTGTGCGTCACGATCAAGATGGTGGCGTCGATCTGGGCGTTGATGTCGATCAGCAGCTGGCTCAGATACGCGGTACGCACCGGGTCCAGACCCGAGTCCGGCTCGTCGCACAGGATGATCTGCGGGTCGAGCACCAGCGCCCGAGCCAGCCCGGCACGCTTGCGCATACCACCGGAGATCTCACCGGGGAACTTCTTCTCATCCCCACCCAAGCCGACCAGGGCGAGCTTCTCCATGACGATGTCACGGATCTCGCTCTCCTTCTTCTTGGTGTGCTCGCGCAGCGGGAACGCGGTGTTGTCGAACAGGTTCATCGACCCGAACAGCGCACCGTCCTGGAACA
>NZ_MLQM01000370.1:0-669 GCF_001854525.1 Mycobacterium talmoniae | reverse complement strand
GTCCGCACCCGGTTCTGGGATGAGGCCTTGCTGCGGGCGTCGCGTACGATCCGGCAGGTCGTCATCGTGGCGGCCGGGATGGATGCGCGGGCGTATCGGCTGCCATGGCCGGAGCAGACCACCGTCTACGAACTGGACCAGCCGGCAGTGGTGGCCGCCAAGGCGCGGCTACTGGCCGACGATCAACCGCGCTGTGTCCGCGTGCCGATCGGCATCGACCTGGCCGACGACTGGCCGGGCGCCCTAGGGGCGGCGGGCTTCGACGCGCGGCAGCCGGCGGTCTGGTTGGTCGAGGGGCTGCTCCAGTACCTCGACGAAGCCGCCGTGCACACGCTGTTCGATCGCATCGACGCGTTATCGGCACCCACCTCGGTGCTGCTGTACGACGTGGTGGGCAAGACGCTGCTCGAGGCGCCGTTCATGGCGTCGTTGCGCCGGTCGATGGCCCAGCAAGGCTCGCCGTGGCTGTTCGGCACCGACGCGCCGGGCGAGTTGGTCGAACACCTGGGCTGGTCGGCGGTCGTGACCGACGTCGCCGAACCCGGCAATCGCTGGAACCGGTGGTATGCCCCGGCGGCGCCGACCGACGCCCCCGCCGCGCCGCGCGGCTACTTCGTCGAGGCGACGCGGTAGGTCATCGCTGCGCGGTCGCACCGCCCAGCTGCGCGT
>NZ_MLQM01000369.1:0-672 GCF_001854525.1 Mycobacterium talmoniae | reverse complement strand
CCGCCGCCCCGCGCCCCGCCCCCCGCGCCCCCACCACCCCCGCCGGCGCGGCCCGGGTCGACGAGACGCCGCTGCGTGGCCCGCATCGACGCCGAGCCCGCCCACGCCCTGAGCTGGCGTCCGGGGGCCGATCCCACCGTGGCCCGGTTGGTGGCCGACCGGTTTGGCGAGCAGGTGGTGGCCCGGTCGGTGGATCCGATGCTGGCCGGGGTGTACGCGGGTTCGGCGTCGACGATCGGGCTGCGCGCGGCCGCCCCCACCGTGGCCGCGGCGCTGGATGCCGGCGCGCCCAACCTGACCGAGGCGGTGCGCCGTGCCCTGCCGGCCGACCGCAACGGGCCGGTGTTCGGTGCGCTGGCCGGCGGCTACGCGGTGCTGATCGACGAGCTGATCCGGCGCAGCCAGCTGCGCTGGGTGCAGGCCGCGGTGCAGTGGATTCACCGCAGCCCCGACGGCTGGTCGCTGCGGGATTCCGCCGGCGGCTACTGGCGGGCCGACGCGGTGATCTTGGCGGTGCCGGCGCCGCGGTTCGCCCGGCTGGCCACCGATATCGCCCCGCGCGCCGCGGCGGTGGCCGGCCACATCGGCTGCGCGTCCTCGGCGGGGGTCGGGCTGGGGGGGGCCCCCCGCCGCCGGGTCGGCGGCCCGGCCGGGGGGGTGGGGGGCCGGGGG
>NZ_MLQM01000368.1:0-693 GCF_001854525.1 Mycobacterium talmoniae | reverse complement strand
GCGACCACCCGCTGGCCCAGCCGGTCGTCGGCGACGCCGAACACCGCGCAGTCGGCCACCGCCGGGTGGGTCAGCAGCGCGGCCTCCACCGGCTGCGGCAGCACGGTGAGCCCGCCGGTGCTGATCGCGTCGTCGACCCGGCCCAGGATGTGCAGCACCCCCGCCTCGTCCACGGCGCCCAGGTCGTCGGTGACAAACCAGCCCGGCTCGGCGAACGGGTCCGGGTCGGTGGGGTTGCGGTAGCCCTTGGCCAGCGTCGCCCCGCCGATCACCACCCTGCCGTCGGCGATGCGCACCCGCACCCCGTCCAGCGGCACCCCGTCGTAGACGCAGCCGCCGGCGGTCTCGCTCATGCCGTAGCTGCGCACCACCGCGATCCCGGCGGCCGCGGCGGCGTCCAGCACCGGCTGCGGGGCGGGCCCGCCGCCGAGCAGCACCGTGTCCAGCCCGGCCAGCGCCGCGGTGGCGGCCGGGTCGCCTAAAGCCTTGGCCAGCTGGGCGGCAACCAGCGCCGCGTAGCGCCGGCCGGCCCCCAGCCGCGCCACCGCCGCCGGCAACGCGGCGACATCGAAGCCCGCGGGCACATCCATCTCGACCGGCGGGGCGCCGGCCAGTGCGGCGCGGACCAACACCCGGAGCGCGGCGGCGGGGCGGGCCGGCGGGGGGGCGTGTGCGCGCGGTGGGGTGGGGGGG
>NZ_MLQM01000367.1:0-703 GCF_001854525.1 Mycobacterium talmoniae | reverse complement strand
GGGTCCGCGGGTGCCGTTGGTGCCGGAGACGTGGGAGGGGGAGTCGTAGCTGAGGGAACTTGTGGTGGGGTTTTGTGGACTATTTGGTGATCGAGTTGGAAGGGGTTAAGTGATGAGTTTGTTGGATGCGCATATTCCGCAGTTGGTGGCGTCGGAGTCGGCGTTTGGGGCTAAGGCGGCGTTGATGCGCTCGACGATGGGTCAGGCTGAGCAGTCGGCGTTGGCGGCGCAGGCGTTTCATGTCGGGGAGTCCTCGGCGGCGTTTCAAGGCGCGCATGCCCGGTTTGTGGCGGTGGCGGCGAAGGTGAATGCGTTGTTGGATATCGCGCAGGCCAATTTGGGTGATGCCGGTGGCACGTATGTGGCGACCGATGCGGCGGCGGCCAGTACGTACACGGGATTCTGAAAGGTTTTGTGATGTCGCAGATTATGTACAACTACCCGGCGATGTTGTCGCATGCCGGGGATATGTCGGGGTATGCGGGCACGTTGCAGGCGGTGGGTGCCGATATTGCTAGTGAGCAGGCGGCGTTGTCGTCGGCGTGGCAGGGCGATACCGGGATGACGTATCAGGCGTGGCAGGCGCAGTGGAATCAGGCGATGGAGGAGTTGGTGCGCGCGTATGCGGCGATGGCGGGCACCCATGAGTCCAACACGTTGGCCATGCTTGCTCGGGATAACGCCGAAGCCGCCAAATGGGGCT
>NZ_MLQM01000366.1:0-715 GCF_001854525.1 Mycobacterium talmoniae | reverse complement strand
CACCCCCCCACCCCCCCCCCCCACCCCGCCGCCCACAGCGCCAGGTGGGTAAAAGAGACCGCGCCCGCGGGTTGCCGGTCACCACGATCTTCGGCGGGGTGTCGCAGACCCGGCAGGTGGCCGCGCTCAAGGCGGGCGTCGACCTGGTGGTGGCCTGCCCCGGGCGTCTCGAGGACCTGATGAAACAACGCCTGATCAGCCTGGACGCGGTGCAGATCGCGGTGCTCGACGAAGCCGACCACATGGCCGATCTCGGGTTTCTGCCCGGGGTGACCCGCATCCTGGCGGCGACCCCGGCCGGGGGGCAGCGGCTGCTGTTCTCGGCGACCCTGGACAACGGGGTGGACAAACTGGTGCGGCGGTTCCTGCACAACCCGGTGTTGCACTCGGTCGACGAGGTCGACGCGCCGCCGCCGGCGATGACCCACCACGTGTTCCACGTCGCGGACGCGCAGCACAAAAAGGACCTGGTGCACCGGCTGGCGTCGGGCAGCGGTCGCCGAATCCTGTTCCTGCGCACCAAACATCAGGCCCGCAAGCTGGCCCGGCAACTGACCGAATCCGGGGTGCCGTCGGTGGATCTGCACGGCAACCTGTCGCAGCCGGCCCGCGAACGCAACCTGGCCGCGTTCACCACCGGCCAGGCCCGGGTGCTGGTCGCTACCGACATCGCCGCGCGCGGGGTACACGTCGACGAGGTCGAGCTGGTGGTGCA
>NZ_MLQM01000365.1:0-722 GCF_001854525.1 Mycobacterium talmoniae | reverse complement strand
CGGCCAGGGTCTCCCCGATGCCGACCAGCAGCCCGGTGGTGAACGGGATGGACAGCCGGCCGGCGTCGGTCAGGGTGCGCAGCCGCACCGCCGGGTCCTTATCCGGGCTGCCGTAATGGGCCAGCCCTTTGGTCTCGAACAATCGCCGCGAGGTGGTCTCCAGCATCATGCCCATCGACGGCGCGACCGGCTTGAGCCTCGACAGCTCCGACCAGCTCATCACCCCGGGGTTCAGGTGCGGCAACAGGCCGGTCTCCTCGAGCACCCGGATGGCCATCGCCCGCACGTAGGACAGCGTGGAGTCGTAGCCGCGCTCGTCGAGCCACCGCCGCGCCTCCGGCCAGCGGTCCTCGGGCCGGTCACCGAGGGTGAACAACGCCTCCTTGCAGCCCAGTTCGCCGCCTCGGCGGGCGATGTCGAGGATCTCGTCGGGCTCCAGATACATGCCCGCGCCGGCGGCGCGCAGCTTGCCGGGCACGGTGACGAACGTGCAGTAGTGGCAGGTGTCGCGGCACAGGTGGGTGACCGGGATGAACACCTTGCGCGAGTAGCTGACCGGCAACCGGCCGCTGGGCCCGACCCGCCCGGCCGAGACCAGCCCGGCGTCGCGGACCCGTGCCGCGCTGGCACACAAATCGGCCAGGTCATCGCCGCGGGCGGTCATCGCCAGGGCGGCCTCGTCGGCGTTGAGCACCACACCGTCGCGGGCGCGGCGCAGCACC
>NZ_MLQM01000364.1:0-761 GCF_001854525.1 Mycobacterium talmoniae | reverse complement strand
ATCCCCGCCCACCCGGCTCGAAGTTTCGGCCGCACAACGAGCCGGTCGCCGAGGTCCCGCCGCACCTGTTCGGGCGCTGGCGCCACGACCCGATCCTGCGGGTCTCGACGTTTCTCGCCGACATCGTGTTGCCCGCCTTCAGCGTCCTGATGCATCCACGGCGGGTCGCCGAACCGGATGTCACCCGGGTGCTGCGGGTGGCGGCCCGCGAGATCGTCGCGCACGACAAGGATGTGGTGGCGCTGACCCTGGTGGCCGGCGACGGGAAACCGTTGCCGCACTGGACGCCCGGTGCCCACCTGGATCTGCTGCTGGAATCCGGTCGGATGCGCGAGTACTCGCTGTGCGGGGACCCCGCCGACGCCGACAGCTACCGCATCGCGGTGCGCCGAATCCCCGACGGCGGTGGCGGCTCGGTGGAGGTGCACGAGACCCTGCGGGTGGGCGCCACGGTGCGGGTCAAGGGTCCCCGCAACGGCATGCCGATGGCCGTGCCCGGTTATGGCTCATCGGCGGGCCGGTTGCGGTTCGTGGCCGGCGGCATCGGCATCACCCCGATCCTGCCGATGATGCGCGCGGCCGAACGGCTCGGCCTGGACTGGTCGATGATCTACACCGGCCGATCCGCCGACACCATCCCGTTCCTCGCCGAGGTACAGGCGTTCGGCGACAAGGTGACGATCCGCACCGATGACACCCACGGGCTGCCCACCGCCGCCGACCTGATCGGCGATACCCCCACGCCCACCGCCCTTTACGCG
>NZ_MLQM01000363.1:0-813 GCF_001854525.1 Mycobacterium talmoniae | reverse complement strand
TCCACCGTCAACGCCCACCTCGAAGTCCAAAACGGCGACGACACACCAGAATTCCGCTACGGAACTAAATTCGCCATCATGAGCACACGCCCCGACAACACCCGCAACCTGCGCGTCGTCCTCGACACCATGCCCGTTCCACCCGGCAAGGGCTACAAGGGCGAAGCGGGCGTCGCCCTGGCCATCCTCGATCGCCTCACCGCCCGGCCAGAACTACGCATCGACGGAATCTGCTACGACGGCGCCTTCCGAGGCACCCACATCGACCACGCCATGAAAGCCGGCCTGACCGTCCTGGCCCCGCCGCACGCCGGCACCGCCAAACCCACGCCACTGACCACCATCGACTGCCCCTGCGGCGAGACCCACGCGCTATGGACCAACGAGGGACGCCTGCACGAACGCACCATCCTCGACACCGGCGAAACCCACCTCCAGCCCTTACCGGTCGCCAAGGTCTACTCACGCCGCAACCGCGCAGGTACCTACCGCTGGTACCTCGACTTCGCCGCCACCTGCGGCACAGTGCACCACCAACGCATCGACACCACCGACGACGACGCAGCCAGGGGCTACAACCGTGCCGAGCACCTACGTCAGTACACAAAAACCGAAGAAGGCGACAGCGTCTACGACCGCTGCTACGGCTGGCGCGAAGACGCCGAATCGCTCAACAACACCCTCGACCGCACCCTCTACGGAGGACGCATGACCGCACACACCGCCACCCGACAACACAGCGTCATGATCGGTTTCGCCCTGGGCCGCAACGCAATCGCCGCCTACCTCCACCAACGACAACACCAACCCGCC
>NZ_MLQM01000362.1:0-839 GCF_001854525.1 Mycobacterium talmoniae | reverse complement strand
CTCCACCAACCGGGCCGGTGGGCTCGAAGGCGGTATGACCAACGGCCAACCGTTGCGGGTGCGGGCGGCGATGAAACCGATCTCCACCGTGCCGCGGGCGTTGGCCACCGTGGATATGACCACCGGTGAGGAGGCCGTCGCCATCCACCAGCGCTCCGATGTGTGCGCGGTTCCCGCCGCCGGGGTGGTCGTCGAGACCATGGTGGCGTTGGTGTTGGCCCGCGCCGCGCTGGAGAAGTTCGGCGGCGACTCGCTGACCGAAACCCGGCGCAACATCGAGGCCTACCGGCGCGCGGTGGCCGAGCGGGAACCGGCGACCGACGACGTGCGGGCCTCGGGGTGATGGCACCCAAGGCCGTACTGGTGGGGCTGCCCGGCTCGGGTAAGTCCACGATCGGGCGTCGGCTGGCCAAGACGCTGGGGGTGGACCTGCTCGACACCGACGCCGCGATCGAGCAGCAGACCGGACGGAGCATCGCCGACATCTTCGCCACCGACGGGGAAGCCGAGTTCCGCCGGATCGAGGAGCAGGTGATCCGGCAGGCCCTCGACGAGCACGACGGGGTGCTGTCGCTGGGCGGCGGCGCCGTCACCACCGACGGGGTGCGCGACGCGCTGGCCGGGCACACCGTGGTGTTCCTGGAGATCAGCGCCGCCGAAGGGGTGCGGCGCACCGGCGGCAACACGGTCCGGCCGCTGCTGGCCGGCGGGGACCGCGCCGAGAAATTCCGCGCCCTGATGGCCCACCGCGTTCCGTTGTACCGCCGGGTCGCGACGTTTCGGGTGAACACCAACCGGCGCAACCCGGGCGCGGTGGTGCGCTACATCGTGGCGCGGCT
>NZ_MLQM01000361.1:0-844 GCF_001854525.1 Mycobacterium talmoniae | reverse complement strand
CCCCCGCCCGCCCTCCACCACCTCGGCCGCCGGCCGCGTCAGACGTGTATAAGCGACAGGCGCCGGGGGCAGCACCGGCATTGGCGGTGGCACCGGTGGTGGCGCCAGCAGCGGCGGTGGCAGCAGCGACATGGGTGGCGGCGGCAGCATCGGCGGCAGCAGCGACATGGGTGGCGGCGGCAGCATCGGCGGCAGCAGCGACATGGGTGGCGGCGCCAGTATGGGCGGCAGCAGCGACATGGGCGGCGGGGCCAGTATGGGCGGCAGCAGCGACATGGGTGGCGGCGGCAGCATCGGCGGCAGCAGCAGCATCGGCGGCGGCACTGGCGCGGACAAGTAGCCGGCACACCGCAATGCGACTAGCTAAATAAAGGGGGATTCGCGAGGAGGATGGCCCATGGGCTGTGCGACGTCGTCGGGCGTTCGGAGCAGTGTGGCAAAGATGGCCGCAGTGAGCGCCCTGATCGCCATAGCCGCACTGGGGCTGCCCGCCCCAGCGTTTGCGGCGCCCACCCCGGCCGACTATCCCGATTGCGAGACCGACTCGCAAGACATCTTGTGTCCGCCGAGCGGGCCAAACGATCCCAAATGCGGGCAGCCGCAGTGGGAAAATGACGCACGCGCGCAGGGCGTTTGCCTGGGCAGCCCGTATGCCCGCAACTTTGAGGGGCTGCCATGTGTCTCCAACCCCGGGCCGGGCTGTCCACCCCCGTACATGTCACCGGCACCGGCCTTCCCTGCGCCGACTGCTCCAGCGGCCCCGCCGATCGACACGCCCGAGCCACCACCGGGAGCCCCGCCAACGGGTGCACCGCAACCGCCCGCGACCCCCCCCACCGACGGT
>NZ_MLQM01000360.1:0-850 GCF_001854525.1 Mycobacterium talmoniae | reverse complement strand
TTCCGATCGCGGTGAATGAGGCCGACTATGCGCGGATGTGGGTGCAGGCGGCGACCACGATGAGTACCTATGAGGCGGTCAGTGATACCGCGGTGGCTGCCACCCCGTCGACCACCACCGCACCACCCATCCTGAAGTCCAACGCGCAAACCGACTCCAGCGCCGACCAAGGCGCCCCCGACCCCACCGTCGACAATCCGTTGGACCAGCTGATTGCCCAGATCCTGAAGAACTTCGGGGTGAACTGGGATCCGGCTCACGCCACCGTCAACGGGCTGCCGTACGACTCGTACACCAACCCCGGCCAACCGCTGTTTTGGCTGGTCCGGGCCCTCGAACTGTTCGAGGATTTCCAGCAGTTCGGCAAGGAACTGGTGACCAATCCGGCGGCGGCCTTCCAGTACCTGATTCAACTCGAACTGTTTGACTGGCCGACCCACATCGCCGAGATCGCGAGCTGGCTCGGTCAGTCTCCGCAGTTGTTTGCCGCCGCGCTGACCGTGGCGGTCGCGCCGCTGGGGGCGGTGGGCGGCTTCGCGGGCCTGGCCGGGCTGGCCGCCATCCAGCCCGGGCTGCCCGTCGCGCCGCTTCCGGTGCCCGAGACGGTTTCGCCGCCGGCGTTGCCGGCCGCGAGCATCGCCCCGACCACGCCCGCGCCGGCCGGTGCGGGGGCGGGGGCGCCGGCGCCCACGCCGACGGCCAGCACGGTGGCCAGTTCCGCGCCGCCGGCGCCGTCGGCCCCACCGCCCCCCGGCGGGCCGCCTCGCGCGGCGCCAACCCGCCGGTGTCGGTGCCGTCCAGCAGCACCTGCCCACCCAGCGGCGGCTGCAGCCCGCACAGGGTGCGGATC
>NZ_MLQM01000359.1:0-871 GCF_001854525.1 Mycobacterium talmoniae | reverse complement strand
CCGCCGAGGTCCACGCCACTGCACTACGCACGGGCGACCAAGGCGCATCCTTGACGCAGATGGCCGCCACCTGGCGCACCATCGCCGCGGGTTGCCGCAGCCAGCGGCTCAGCCTCGACGCCGCGGCCGCCCACCTGCAAGCCCACTGGGAAGGTGACTCCAGCGACAAGGCGCTGTCCCGGCTGCGCGGCTTCGCCAAATGGTTCGACGATGCCGCCACCGCCGCCGATGCTGTCGCCGGGCACGCCGACAACGTCCGCAACGCGCACGCCCAAGCCCTCGCCAATCACCCAACCCCGGAAACTGTGATGACGTTGCGGTCCAATTACGCCAACGCCTCTGCCGCCGCGGCGGCCGGCAATCCCGCCGCAGCCTCACAGGCACTCAATTACCGCCGCCAGCTCACCGAAACCCAGAACAACTCCAACACCGTGGTGCGCTCCTACGCCTTGTCGTCCACGGTTCCGGCAGCGATGCCAACGCCTCCACCGTCTCCCACCAACCCCGAACCCCAGTCGAAAACACCTGGCGGCGATCAGCCCCACGACGGTCCATCGCGCCCTCACGACAACGATCAGCCTCCTCCCAAGCACACCGACGCCGATAACTCAGACGGCGCCGCAAACCCCCTGCAGCCCAAATCAGCGGCTAAGCTCACCCCTCCACAGGCCTCAGACCTGCCCCCCGCATCGACGCCGCCGATCGACGATCCCGCCCCCGCACCGCTGCTCGACGATGCGCCGATGATGCCGTCACCGATGCCGATGATCACCAGCCTCGGCCAAGGGATGGGCGGTGCTGCTAGCCCGATCAGCCAAACGCCCCAGTCGATGCCGCAAATGCCGCAGATGCCGACCAGTCCCCCCACCCC
>NZ_MLQM01000358.1:0-917 GCF_001854525.1 Mycobacterium talmoniae | reverse complement strand
CCACCGGACGAACCCGCGAACGGCCCCGGCGATCCGCGGCCCGGCCAGCCCGAGGATCCCGAGGTGCCACCGCCGCCGGCCGACGCGCCCGACGGGGTGGCCGGGGTGGCGCCGCACGCGGTGCTCATCTCCATCCGGCAGTCCTCCCGTGCCTACGAGTTGGTCAACCCCGGCCCCGGCGACACCCAGGCCCGCAAAAAGGCGGGCACCGTCGCCACCCTGGGCAGCGCCATCGTGCACGCGGCCAACCTGGGCGCCAAGGTGATCAATGTCAGCGTCACCTCGTGCGTGCCGGTCGCCGACCCGCTGGATCAGGGGGTGATCGGCGCCGCCGTCTGGTATGCCGCCATCGTCAAGGATGCGGTGATCGTCGCCGCGGCCGGCAACGACGGCGAAGACGAGTGCGCGCAGAACCCGTCCTTTGACCCGCTGGATCCGTCCGACCCGCGGGACTGGCACCAGGTCAAGACGGTGTCGTCGCCGTCGTGGTTCGCCGACTACGTGCTGTCGGTCGGCGCGGTCGACAACGCGGGTGCACCGATCAGCAAGAGCCTGGCCGGTCCGTGGGTGGCCGCCGCGGCCCCCGGTGTCGGGATCATGGGGTTGTCCCCGCAGACCGGTGGCCCGGTCAACGCCTACCCGCCGATCCGGCCCGGCGACAAAACCATGCCGTTTTGGGGGACGAGTTTCTCGGCCGCCTATGTCAGCGGGGTGGCCGCGCTGGTGCGCGCGAAATTCCCCGACCTGTCGGCGCATCAGGTGATCACCCGGATCGTGCAGACCGCGCACAATCCGCCCCGCGGCGTCGACAACCAGGTGGGCTACGGGGTGGTGGACCCGGTGGCGGCGTTGACCTTCGATGTGCCCACCGGACAGCGGCTGCCCCCGGGCGCGCAGAGCAGGATCATCACCCCGCC
>NZ_MLQM01000357.1:0-926 GCF_001854525.1 Mycobacterium talmoniae | reverse complement strand
CCCCCCCGACCCCCACCCCCCTCACGCCGTCGGCGGCGTCAGAGGTGTATAAGAGACGGCGGCGGGGGGGTCGGGGCCGGCTGGCGGGCCAGGAACGCGTGGTGGGCGCCGTCGGGGTCGGCGCTGAGCTGGGCGAGGATGTCCGGCCAGCCGGTGGCGCCCAGCGCCTCGGCGGCCTGGGTGGGCGGCCCGAGGTAGGCCGGGGTGCCGGCGGCGGTGAGCAGCAGCACCTCATCGCAGCCATCCAGGCAGGTCGGTGAGGTGGTGGCCAGCACCACGGCGCGGCCGGTGTCGGCGAGCCGCCGCAGCAGCGCCATCAGCTGCGGTTCCAGCTCGGGCCCCAGCCCGGCGGTCGGCTGGTCGAGGACCAGCACCGACGGCCCGGTCAGCAATTCGGTGGCCAGCGACACCCGTTTGCGCTCGGCGGCGGAGAGCCTGCCCACCTGCACGGTGCGGCGATGCGTCAACTCCACCTCGGCGAGCACCCGGTCGACGGCGTGCCGGCGGTCCTCGGCGCTGGCAGCGGCGGGCAGCCGCAGCGCCGCCGCGTAGCCCACGGCCTGGTCGACGGTGAGCTGGCGGTGCACCACGTCGCCGGCCGGTGCCAGCCCGACCCGGCGGCGCCGCGCCGGGTCGTCCACGGGGTGCCCGTCGACGGTGACCGCGCCGGTGCTGGGCCGCAGCACCCCGGCGAGCAGGCCGGCCAGCGCGGAGGTGGCCGCCGCCGACGGTCCCGCCACCGCGGTCAGTGTGCCCGGGCGCACCGTGGCGGAATTGACTCTTATAAACATCTGACGCTGCCGACTACTTTAAAGGTATCTTGTAAGTTCGTAAGGGCGTCGTAGGGAAAGAGTGTGACGAGAGTGGCGGGCGGTGGGAGGGCGGGGGGGGGTGGGGGGGGGGTGGGCGGTGGGTGTGTGGGGGGG
>NZ_MLQM01000356.1:0-944 GCF_001854525.1 Mycobacterium talmoniae | reverse complement strand
GGGTGTCGGCGAACGCCTGCCGCGGCCGCCCCACCCGGGCGCGGCGCAGCGCCCGGCTGGCCGGCTTGCCCTCGGTCCAGTCGGCGAGCTCGCCCACGGCGGCGGCCAGCACCTGCGGATGCGACATCGGCGACCAGTGCCCGGCCTTGATGTCGCGCCGCCACAACCGGCCCACCCAGCGGCCGGTGGCGTCGAGGCTGTGCGGGCGCACATACGGGTCGGCGGTGTTGACGATCAACTGCACCGGCACGGTGACGTAGTGGTCCCGCCGGGCGTGGGCCACGGAGCGAAAGTAGTTGGCGGGATACACTTTTAGGCTTCTCGCGGCGTCGGCGGCCAGGCCCGCGGCGTGGTGGATGTGCTGCGGCGGGATCCCGTCGGCCAGCAGCGCGCGGCGCATCAACCCGGCCGCCAACGCCGCCCGGATCAGCAGCGGGGCGACCACCGGCACCGAGAACGCGACCTGGTAGCTGAGCCGCAGCGCCTGGCTCAGCGCCCGGCCGAACCGTCGGGGCCGGTAGGGCCGGCGCAGACCGGCCCCGACGTAGTTGGCCAGGTGGTCGGCGCTGGGTCCGGACACCGAGGTGAACGAGGCGACCCGGTCGTCGGCGCCGGGCCGGCTCAGGTATTCCCAGACCCCGGTCGAGCCCCAGTCGTGGGCCAGCACGTGCACCGGCGCGCCGGGGCTACACGCACCGATGACGGCGGCGAAGTCGTCGGCGAACCGCGCCATCCGGTAGGACGAAATCGGTTTGGGCGCAGCGGATTCACCGACGCCGCGGTTGTCGTAGCGGATGATCCGGAACCGGTCGGCCAAAAGCGGCACCACCCCGTCCCACAGCACATGCGAATCGGGCCAGCCGTGCACCAGCACCACGACCGGCCCGTCCGGATTGCCCTGTTCGTAGACCGCGATGCGGGTGCCGTCCGCGCTGTCGACGAAC
>NZ_MLQM01000355.1:0-975 GCF_001854525.1 Mycobacterium talmoniae | reverse complement strand
CGTGAAACACCTGCACCGCGGCTTCCAGCTCGTCGTCGGCGAACGCCACCACGTCGGCGTCGGTGCCGTCGCCGAACACCACCGCCTGTTTCTCCAGCGCCCGCCGCAGCGCGGAAACATCGTCGCGCAGCCGCGCGGCCCGCTCGAAGTCGAGCTCATCGGCGGCGGCGGTCATCTCCTTTTCCAGGTTGCGGACCAGCCGATCGGTTTTGCCGGCCAAAAAGTCGCAGAAGTCGTCCACGATCTGCCGGTGCTGCTCGGCGCTGACCCGTCCGACGCAGGGCGCCGAGCATTTGTCGATGTAGCCGAGCAGGCAGGGCCGCCCGATCTGGTTGTGTCGCTTGAACACTCCGGCGCTGCAGGTGCGCGCCGGGAACACCCGGGTGAGCAGGTCCAGGGTTTCCCGGATGGCCCAGGCGTGCGAATACGGCCCGAAATAGCGCACCCCTTTGCGCCGCGGACCGCGGTAGACCATCAGCCGCGGGTACTCCTCGCCCAGGGTGACCGCCAGCACCGGGTAGGTCTTGTCGTCGCGGTAGCGGACGTTGAACCGCGGGTCGAACTCCTTGATCCAGTTGTACTCCAGCTGCAGCGCTTCGACCTCGGTGGTCACCACCGTCCACTCCACCTTGGCGGCGGTGGTCACCATCTGCCTGGTCCGCGGGTGCAGGCTGGCGACGTCGGCGAAGTAGGACGTCAGCCGGCTGCGCAGGCTTTTGGCTTTGCCGACGTAGATGACCCGGCCGTGCGGGTCCCGGAACCGGTACACGCCGGGTTCGACCGGGATGGAGCCGGGCGCCGGGCGGTAGGTGGCGGGATCGGGCACGGTTACAGGCTATCTTTTTGCGGCGAGCAATAGCTCCTATGTCAAGCGGCTGCTGGTTTTAGGTGGTTGATTTCGGGTTTGGTGCTGGTGAGAAGGGCTTGGTATACGCGTCGGGCGATGCGGCGTTTGAGGCATCGACGCGCTGCTGC
>NZ_MLQM01000354.1:0-980 GCF_001854525.1 Mycobacterium talmoniae | reverse complement strand
GCACCCCGCCGGCCGAGCTGCGCATCGAAGCGCTCACCCACACTCTGGAGCGCCGTAAAGCCGCCGCGCAGGCCACGATCGACGCTTTTTGGGCCCGGCCCTACCGGGGTGGGCATGTGCCCGGGCCGGTCGCCGACAACGTGTATGTCAAACGGGCGCAAGCCGTCCTGGACCGCGCGATCGCCCAGGAGCAGGCAAAGGCTGAGCTGGCCGCCCAGCAGGCCGCCGCGCAGGCCCGCCAAGCCGCCCAAACCACCGCGGCGGCGCCTAAGAGCTGCCCGAAACGCAATATCACCGACCCGTCATCGCGGATGATGCCGCTGCGCGGTGGGGGTTGGGTGCAGGGCTACAACTGCCAGGCCGCTACCAGCAGCGACGGGCTGATCTTGGCCACCTTGGTGGGTAACAACCCCGTCGACGCTCCCGCGTTTTGCACCATCATGGACAAAACCGTGGCCGCCGCCGAACTCCTCGACGCCCACCGGCCCACCACTGCCACCAGCGAGACCGGCGCCGGGATCGGGGTGCTGCTCGCCGATGCCGGCTACCTGAGCATCGACAACCTCACCGCACCTGGACCCGACCGGCTGATCGCCGTCGGTAAAAGCCGTGACCTGGCTGCAGCGGCGAAAAACGAGCCCGCCACCGGAGCGCCCCCACCAGATGCCACCCCGATCGAAGCGATGACGCACCGGCTACGCACCCCCGAAGGCCACGACCTTTACAAACAGCGCAGCCACATCGCCGAGACCCCGTTCGCCCACGCTAAACACAACCTGGGATTTCGCCGCTTCACCAGCCGCGGACTCGACCGAGCAGCCGCAGAGTTCAACTTCCACGCCCTGGTACACAACCTGTTCAAAGCCATCGGGGTCGGAGCCCTCGCCCCAGCCACCGGGTAACCGGATCGGCCCCCAACTCACACCACCGGACGTCACCGCCACGCAACCCGCCCCGCCATCCAATTCCGCAACAGCCCG
>NZ_MLQM01000353.1:0-983 GCF_001854525.1 Mycobacterium talmoniae | reverse complement strand
CGCCAAAAAACACGCCGCGGCAGCCCTTGCCAAACAACACCAAATCGCCTAGCGTTCAACATGACTCGTTGATCACAACGCGTGAACCACGCCCGATCCGAAGTCCACCACTCCACGGGACGCTATCACTACCTCACCCATACGGGCGCAAAGTCAGACTACCAAGCAGATGCGTGAGCTATCGCACCGCGACCAGTCGGGGTACCCGGATTTGAACCGAGGACCTTCCGCTCCCAAAGCGGACGCGCTACCAAGCTGCGCTACACCCCGTGCGAACACATCGTAACGGACATGTCATCAACATCCTGAACTGCAGTGTTGCCTATCCTCTCCACATAAGATTCGAACGTGCAACGTCCGGCACCCAAAGCCGGTGCTCTTCCAAGTTGAGCTACCTCCCGCTGGCACGGATGACAGGACTCGAACCTGTAGCCGGCGGTTTTGGAGACCGCTGCTCTGCCAGTTGAGCTACATCCGTATGGTGCGCCCCACATGCTGGTGGGGCAGTTGAGCGGCCGGCGGGAGTTGAACCCACGTCATCGGTTTTGCAGACCGATACCTAGCCGCTCGGTCACGGCCGCGTCGAACCGGTGACGGGAATCGAACCCGCTCAATCTGCTTGGAAGGCAGAGATGCAGCCGTTACATCTCACCGGCATTACGTGTGGTGCTCCGTCGAGGTTTCGATCCCCGTACCCGCCGATTAAAAGTCGGCTGCTCTCCCAAGTGAGCTAACGGAGGATAGCGTCCCGTGGAGTGGTGGACTTCGGATCGGGCGTGGTTCACGCGTTGTGATCAACGAGTCATGTTGAACGCTAGGCGATTTGGTGTTGTTTGGCAAGGGCTGCCGCGGCGTGTTTTTGGCGATAACCACCCGTAGCTCGTCCATGGAGACATCGGAGAGGTAGCGGCGGGTGACTTGCCATTCGTCGTGGGATTCGATGACCACCGCGGTCGCCAAGCGCAGGAACGCTGCCGGGTTGG
>NZ_MLQM01000352.1:0-1015 GCF_001854525.1 Mycobacterium talmoniae | reverse complement strand
ACGCCAACCCCGAGGGCGGCAGACGCAAAATGAGCCAGACACCAGGTAAGACAGAACCAACCACCGCGCCACGGCACCTGTCACGCAGACACACCGCAACCCGGCACACTCACACTGACACTGAGACGCAAAAGCACCCCAAAACAGTGGTTTGAAGGGGCTTTTGCGTCTGCTCGCCGCGGTACAGTTGACGCCATGGCCGAGCTCTCCGACCAGGTGGCCGCGTTCTTGTCGACGGGCACCCGCACCGGCATGCTCGGCTACCTGGCGTCCGACGGGCGGCCGCTGGTCGCCCCGGTGTGGTTTGTCGTCGATGACGGTGCGCTGGTGTTCAACACCGGCGCCGACACGGCGAAAGGGCGTGCGCTGGCACGGGATCCGCGGGTGGTGATCTGTGTGGACGATCCCCATCCCCCGTATTCGTTCGTGCAGGTGCAGGGCATCGCCGCGGTGAGCGAGAACGCCGACGACCTGCTGGCCAGCGCAACCCGGATCGGGGCCCGGTATATGGGCGCCGACCGCGCCGACGAATTCGGCCGCCGCAACGCCGTTCCCGGTGAGCTGCTGGTGCGGGTGCGGCCGACCAAGGTGATCTCCGCATTCGGGGTCGCCGACTAGCCGTAGATTGCGCCGATTGTGCGGTTTCATACGCGATACGCCGCGTGGGCGTATCAAACCGCACAGTCACGGCGGCGCGCCGTTAGAAGCGGAAGCCGATTTGGGCGGGGACGTCGCTGACGAACGCGGCGTCCAGCCGCGCGATCAGCTCGGGGTCCTTGCAGCGCAGCCGGTGTGCGGCCGCCAGAGGGCCGCGCGGGGGTCGCCCGAACATCGCATCTTGGCGTGTCCGCGCTGATATCTGCTTCACTGCTGGGTTGGAATTCGCCCGGTGGGCGGTTCGTCGTCGGGGAAGTCGTGCACTTCGTATTTGTGGGTGCCTTCCAGGTCGTCGGTGATCGCGGCCTGGGCGTTCTTGGGCAGGGTGTGCAGGATCTCGCGGACCCGGGCCCGGCGC
>NZ_MLQM01000351.1:0-1019 GCF_001854525.1 Mycobacterium talmoniae | reverse complement strand
CCCCCACCCCACCCCCCACCCACCGGCCCCCCCCAGGCCGCAGCGCGTCGGGCATCAGCGCCCGCCGCCTCGACCACCAGCCCCCGCGCCCTCCCGCACCAAACAACGCCCCGCACTCCCCTACCAAGAACGGTCGGCGCAGCACGCCTTTCCCCATGTCCCCCACCTGCCCCGCCTCAACGGCGCCCTCCCCCGCCGCGATCCGCAGCCAGTGCGGCACCACGTCCGCGGCCGACACCCCGACCGGCGCCAACGCCTCGATCGGTGACACCTTGTAGACCTGCCGCGCGGCCATCGCCGACGCGGCCACGCTGGTGGCCACCGTCGCGGCCAGCGCGGCCGGGATCGCGTAGCCGGGCAGCCAGTACTCGACGCGGGCTTCCAGCCCCTGGGTCATGGCCGGCGGCAGCCGCCCAATCGCCGTGCGGCCCGCCAGGATTCCCAGGCCCGACCCGATGCCCCCGCCGACCAGCCCGAGGATCGCGGCCTCGGCGAGCATGTCCCGCACGATGGTGACGCGGCGGCCGCCGATCGCGCGCAGCAGCGAGATGACCGGCCGACGCTGGGTGATCGCCATGGTCATCGTGGTGTAGATCAGGAACGCGCCCACCACCAGCGCGACGGCCGCGCCCAGCAGCGCCATGTAGTTCATCAGCTTGACGCCGTCGCCGGCCCGGGTGGCCCGCACACTGGGCTCGGCGACCAGGGCTCGCCCGCCCACCGCGGCGGTGACCCCGGCCCGCACGGCGGCAAGATCGGCGCCCCGCGTGGTGGTGATCAGTATCGAGTCCAGCTGCCCCTGCCGCCCGGTGACCTGCTGCGCCAACGCAAGTGCGGCCAGCACATAGTGCCCGCCGTTGAGGTCGGCGAGCCGCTTGCCGCCCAGCACCGCGGCCACGGTGACCGCCCCGGAGCCCAGCTGGAACCGGTCGCCTTCGGCGTAGCCCAACCCCGGCCCCACCCGGACACCGTTGGGCACCGCGGGCGGCGCCGACAGCCGACCCCCCACCGCGTTAGCC
>NZ_MLQM01000350.1:0-1028 GCF_001854525.1 Mycobacterium talmoniae | reverse complement strand
GGGCTGGCCCATTACGGCAGCCCGGATAAGGACCCGGCGGTGCGGCTGCGCACCCTGACCGACGCCGGCCGGCTGTCCATCCCGTTCACCACCGGGCTGCTGGTCGGCATCGGGGAGACCCTGGCCGAACGCGCCGACACCCTGCACGCAATCCGCAAGGTACACAAGGAATTCGGGCACATCCAGGAAGTGATCGTGCAGAACTTCCGGGCCAAAGAACACACCGCGATGGCCGCGACGCCCGACACCGACTTCGAGGACTTCCTGGCCACCGTGGCGGTGGCGCGGCTGGTGCTGGGCCCGAAGATGCGGGTGCAGGCCCCGCCCAATCTGGTGTCGCGCGCGGAGTGCCTGGCCCTGATCGGTGCCGGCGTCGACGACTGGGGCGGGGTGTCGCCGCTGACGCCCGACCACGTCAACCCGGAGCGCCCGTGGCCGGCGCTGGATGAGTTGGCCGCCGTCACCGCCGAAGCCGGCTACGACCTGGTGCAGCGGCTGACCGCCCAGCCCGCCTACGTGCAGGCCGGCGCCGGGTGGATCGACCCCCGGGTGCGGGGCCACGTCGACGCGCTGGCCGACCCCGCCACCGGCTGGGCCCGCGACGTCAACCCGGTCGGGTTGGTGTGGCAGGAGCCCGACGAGGCGCAGTCCGCCGGCCGGGTGGACCTGCACGCGGCGATCGACACCGACGGGCGGGCCAGTGCGACCCGCAGCGATCTGGAGTCCGCGTTCGGGGACTGGGAATCGATCCGCGACAAGGTGCACGAACTGGCCGCCCGCGCGCCCGAACGCGTCGACACCGACGTGCTGGCCGCGCTGCGCTCGGCCGAACGCGACCCGGCCGGCTGCAGCGACGCCGAATACCTGGCACTGGCCACCGCCGACGGTGCGGCGTTGGATGCGGTTGCCGCACTGGCCGATTCGCTGCGCCGCGACACGGTCGGCGACGACGTCACGTTCGTGGTCAACCGCAACATCAACTTCACCAACATCTGCTACGTCGGCTGCCGGTTCTGCGCGTTCGCCCA
>NZ_MLQM01000349.1:0-1056 GCF_001854525.1 Mycobacterium talmoniae | reverse complement strand
GGTGTGGTGGGGGCGGTCGCGTCGCTGTCGGCGGTGGTCGCCGAACACGGCTGGTCGGTCACCACCGTGCTGGTCGCGCTGGCCGGAACCGGGTTGACGTTCGGGATGTGGTGGGTCTACTTCGTTGTGCCGTTCGGCGACCTGTTGCACGCCCATCGCGAGCGGTCGTTCTCCTTCGGTTATCTGCACATCGTGGTGTTCGGTGCGATCGTGGCCACCGGCGCCGGGCTGCACACCGCCGCCGAATACATCGACCACCGCTCGCAGTTGAGTTCGGCGGCGACCGTGCTGGCCGTCGCGGTCCCGGTCGCGGTGTACCTTGTCGCGCTGTTCGCCGTGTACGTGGCGGTGGCGCGGACCTGGGACGGGCTGTACGCGCTGCTGGTGGGCCTGGCCGGGGCGGTGTTGGCCGTGGCGGTATGGCTGGCCGCGGCCGGGGTGTCGATCGGGGTGTGCCTGGTGATCGTCGCGGTCGCACCGACGGTGATCGTGATTGGCTACGAGCTGGCCGGACACCGGCGCACCGCGGCGGTGCTGGCTACGGCTAGGACGCCGACACCCAGGTAAACCCGCTGGGCGTGCTCGCACAGCGCACCGGCATGTTCGTGGTCGAGATCGCGACGGCGCCGACCTCGCTGGCGGTGCAGGCCGACCCGACCGCCGGCCGGTTACCGGTCCACGGGGTGGTGCTGGTCGGCGGCACGGTTGAGGTGATGGTCGGCCGGGTGGATGTCGGGGCGGTCCAGGTGGTCGTGGTCGACGGGGCTTGTTGCGTGGTCTCCACCTGCTCCGGGCTGGTGGTCAGCGTCGCGGTGGTCTCCGGGGGCGCGGCGGTCTCCGGCGCCACCGGCGGGGGTGGCGGCTCGGGTGGCTGCGGCGGCGCGGTGATGGTCGAGGACGGCACGTCGATATTGGGCGGCGCCGGTTGGCGCTCGCGGGGTAACCCCAGCGCCAGCAGCACCAGGAACCCGACCGCGAAGACGGCCAGGATGGCGCTGACCAGGCCGGCGGTTTTGCCCACCGGGCGCAGCGGCGGGGCGGCGGGCGCCCGAGCGG
>NZ_MLQM01000348.1:0-1064 GCF_001854525.1 Mycobacterium talmoniae | reverse complement strand
CGTCGATAGTCGCCGAGTTGCGGGGGCAGCGCGTCGAGCAGGGTGTGGCAGGACGGGTCGGCGGCGTGCGGCGCCGGGACCGCGGCGAGGGCGACCGGTTGCTGCGGCGTCCGGTGGGTCGCCGCCACCGCCAGCACCACACCGACCGCCGCGAGGGCCAGCACCAGCGCGGCGATCAGCGCCGCGCGCGGTGGGCCGTCGGCCTCGGTCATCGGTTCGCCTCCTTGCCTGCGCCGCCTACACTCCAGCTGTGAACCGGCAGCCTGACCCCACCTTGGGCCAGTTGGGAGAGTTTCCCATGATCGACCGGCTGACCGCCGACCGCCGCCAGCCGGACACCACGTTGCTCGGTCCCGGCGACGACGCCGCGGTGGTGTCGGCCGGTGACGGGCGCACCGCGGTGTCGACCGACATGTTGGTGGCCGGCCGGCACTTTCGGCTGGACTGGTCGACCCCGCACGACGTCGGCCGGAAGGCGATCGCGCAGAACGCCGCCGACATCGAGGCGATGGGCGCGCGCGCCACCGCGTTCGTGGTGGGCTTCGGTGCCCCCGCCGACACCCCGGCGGCCCAGGTCGGCGCGCTGGCCGACGGGATGTGGGCGGAGGCCGCGCGGCTGGGCGCCGGCATTGTCGGCGGCGATCTGGTCCGCTGCCCGCAGTGGGTGGTGTCGGTGGCCGCGCTGGGGGACCTGGACGGTCGCGCGCCGGTGCTGCGCTCCGGGGCGCGGAGTGGATCGGTGCTGGCCGTGGTCGGCGAGCTGGGCCGCTCGGCCGCCGGGTATGCCTTGTGGTGCAACGGTATTCACCGATTCGACGACCTGCGGCGGCGGCATCTGGTGCCCGAACCGCCGTACGGTCAGGGCCGGCGGGCCGCCGAAGCGGGCGCCCAGGCGATGACCGACGTCTCCGACGGCCTGATCGCCGATCTGGGTCACCTCGCCCATGGGTCCGGGGTGGGCATCGACGTCGACACCGACGCGTTGGCGCTCGACCGCGACGCGCTGGCCGCCGCCGCCGACGCGGTGGGCGAGGACGCGTGGTCGTGGGTGCTGGGCGGGGGAG
>NZ_MLQM01000347.1:0-1070 GCF_001854525.1 Mycobacterium talmoniae | reverse complement strand
CCCCCCCCCGCCCCGTCGGGTTTCCCCTGTTCGTAGCCCGCGAGGCGGGTCCCGCCCGCGCTGTCGCCGACCCCTGCCGCTGCCATCGACCCCCCCGCCACGCAGAAATTTACTGTGACCGCCAGTAGGTCATACCGTTGGTGTCGAGTGGGTTTGACCCTGCCCGGCGCATCGGTGGGTGTCAAGCAACCGGCGCCCGGTCGTGGACCTGCGTGCCGGGCCGCACCGCTGCAGTGACAGGATGGTCCCGACAATCCCACCTGGGTGCCTGACCCGGCGCACGACGCTGTGGTAAGCCGGAAGACGACCCGTGGCGGCCGACCGATCGATCGAGGAGTCAACAACGATGGCCTTCTCAGTCCAGATGCCGGCCCTCGGTGAAAGCGTCACCGAGGGAACCGTCACCCGCTGGCTCAAACAAGAAGGCGACACGGTCGAGGTCGACGAACCGCTGCTGGAGGTGTCCACCGACAAGGTCGACACCGAGATCCCGTCGCCGGCCGCCGGGGTGCTGACCAAGATCGTCGCCCAAGAGGACGACACCGTCGAGGTCGGCGGTGAGCTGGCCGTGATCGGCGACGCCGCCGACGGCGCCGGGCAGGCCGAGCAGCCCGCGGCGCAACCGCAGGCCGAGCCCGAACCGCAGGCCGAGCCGGCACCGCAGCCCGACTCCCAGCCCGCACCGCAGCCCGAGCCCGAGCCCCAGCCGGCCGCCGGCGGTGACGCGACCCCGGTGCTGATGCCCGAACTGGGTGAGTCGGTGACCGAGGGCACCGTGACCCGGTGGCTGAAGAAGGTCGGCGACGCGGTGCAGGTCGACGATCCGCTGGTGGAGGTGTCCACCGACAAGGTGGACACCGAGATCCCGTCCCCGGTGGCCGGCACGCTGCTGTCCATCACCGCCGAGGAGGACACCACCGTCGCGGTCGGCGGGGAGCTGGCCAAGATCGGCAGCGGCGCGCCGAGCGCCCAGCCCGAGCCGAAACCCGCGCCGCAGCCCCCGGCCGAGGCCAAGCCGGAACCCAAGGCCGAGCCGAAACCGGAGCCCAAGGCCGAGCCCGCCCCCAAGC
>NZ_MLQM01000346.1:0-1083 GCF_001854525.1 Mycobacterium talmoniae | reverse complement strand
TCCCTGGTGAGACGGATGTCTTTGGACGGACAATCCATCGATACCGGGAGTTCCGCTGCCCTACCGGTACCCACAACGGCGTGTCACACTTGCCACACCAATCACACACCTAACTGCGCGGCATTGGCTCTAACCGGCCGCGACACCACGCAGGCGCGTGAGCGCGACGACGAGATCACCCAAAATAGAGCGTGTCGAAAACCGCCGCCGCTGATATCGTTGATCTGTGACCATGCTCCGCTACGACTATGAGCTCATGACCGGGATGCACATAGCATCCACGGTGGCCTTGTCGTATGCGGGCACCGTTGACGCAATCGCTCAACTCGGGTCGAGTGAGCAGCGTAACGTCGTCTGGCAGCGACTGTGCTTCCGGTCATTTCGCCACTCTTCCGCCCCGTCAGTGGGCGTGTGCCCCGGCCGGAAGCAAGGGCCAGAAGAAAAACCTCACACATCTCTTAGCTTTGCCGTTTTCGCTGGCAGGAATGTCGCCTGACATTCCTGTAGTTGGTCGCGCCCAATTACGTTGGGCTGCAGTAGAACACGACAAATAATCCAGTAGACATCGCGTCTTCAACGGCGCATCATTTCCTACCAGCAACGCACCCGGACCTTCGTGTGCACAGCGGCGAGGCGGCCCATTGTTGCTGCCTTGTAGGCACTTTGATAACTACACAGCGATGGCATTCGCGCTCGTGGCGAAACCTTCGGTAGACGCGCCTGGCTCAAACCCAGGTGCCGGTAACTCCGGCGTGCAGGTTCAAATCCTGCCGAGCGCACGCATGCCCCGCTAGCCCAACTGGAAGAGGCGCTGGATTTAGGCTCCAGAGGTTGGGGGTTCGACTCCCTCGCGGGGTACAGCGCGCCGCTAGCTCAGATGCGTAGAGCAACTGGCTCTTAACCAGTGGGCCCAGGGTTCAAGTCCCTGGCGGCGCACAATATTTCACGCTCCGTTAGGGTAAGTCCCCTGGGGTGGTGGGGTTTCGGGACCGGGGCTGATCTGGACGGATCCCTGTTGGGGTGTGTCGATACCGGGCTTGGGGTGGGCCATCGCGTAGTGGTCAATGAGTTACCTACCAAAGT
>NZ_MLQM01000345.1:0-1095 GCF_001854525.1 Mycobacterium talmoniae | reverse complement strand
CCCCCCCGCCCCACCACCCCCCCGCCCCGGACCTCAGGCACCCTCCGCCCACCGCGCCCCCCTAGCGTGTCGGGTCGTGCGACGCGGCGTGCTTGCTACCATCAGCGAACCATATGCGGGGGCAACGAGGGGTGGGGTCGATGAGCGATGAGGCGCAGCCCGATGTGGGGCAAACCAATGACGCCGACCAGCCGGGTAGCCCGCCGCCAGCACCGCCCGGCCATCCCCGCGCTCCCGGCCCGGTTCCGCCGCCGTATCCCGGTGTGGCGCCGTACCCCGGGCCGGGATATCCCGGTGCGTCGCAGCCGTATCCGTATCCCTACCCGTACCCCGCGCAGGGCGGGTATCGGGTCCCGCAGCCGCCGCTACAGAACGTGACGGCGACCCGGTTCTTCGCCGCCGGCACCCTCACCGGGTTTGTGCTGATCATCATCTCCGGATTCCTGACCTTCACCTATGTCACCCCGAAAGCCAGCGGGGACAACTCGATGATCAGCGGCTGGGGCGAGTGGACGCACCAGGGCGAGGATCTGCCGCTGCATCACGGCGCGTCGGCGATGATCGTTCCGGGTGTGCTGTTGCCGCTGCTCATCCTGCTGCCGACGGTGTTGATGGCGATCATCATCTTGTGCAATATCGCCCGACGTCCACTGTCGATCGTCAGCACGCTGTTCGCGGTGGTGGCGTCGCTGCTGGCGCTCGGGCTGACCATGGCCCCCGACGACGTGGTGATCGTGTTCGATTCCTCGTCCAATGACTACATCGACAAGCACTACGACTTCAGCACCGGCCCGTCGGCGTGGCTGTCCGCGGCGATGTGCATCCTGATCACCGTGTGCTGTATCGGCGGAATCATCTTCGGCGGCAAGGCCAAAACGTAGTCGCGTTCGCGCGGATGATCGCTTGATCCTCCTGTTCGCCGACGCCGCGACAAGACTTGCTGATCCGCCAGTGCCCTAAACAGACAGCGGCAGTAGCCGGTTACCGCTGATCTGGCGTAGCGGCCGCTGTCTGCCTGGCTCTTTTACCCCTGTGGGGCTGCCGGCGCGTTATGAGGGGGTGGGCGGTGGGGGGGGGGGGGGGGTGTGGGGGGCG
>NZ_MLQM01000344.1:0-1113 GCF_001854525.1 Mycobacterium talmoniae | reverse complement strand
CTTCTTGCTGCTCGTAGTTGTTGGCGTCGCGGATCAGCCCGTCGCGCACCCCGTGCAGCATGTTGACGATGTTGCGGAACGCGGTCTGCATTTGGCCCATGGTGTCGTAGGAGGTGTTGGCCGCGGTTCCGCCCCAGCCGGCTCCGGTGATGTTGGTCGAGGACGCCCACATCTTGCGGGCCTCGTCTTCCACGGTTTGGGCGTGCACGTCGAAACGGCCCGCCATGGCCCGCATCTGGTGCGGATCGGTCATAAAACGCGTCGGCATATCACTGTCTCCTTAACTCGTTGCCTGCGAAACTTTCGGGGTTAACCGGCCGCGACCGCGTTGGCGGCCTCGGTGGCCGCATACGACCCGGCACTGACACCCAAGGTGTTGACGAACATCTCGTGAATCGCGGTCGCTTGCGCACTGACCGCTTGGTACAGGCTGGCGTGCGTCGCGAACTGCGCCGCGGTCAGCGCCGAGACCTCGTCGGCGGCCGCCGGAACCACGCCTGTGGTCGGTGCAGCCGCGGCCGCGTTCTGAGCGGCCAGCGACGACCCGAGGCCCTGCAGGGTGCCGGCCGCCGCCGTGAGCGCCTCGGGCTGGGTAGTTACGAAAGACATCGGCCTCTCTCCTTACTGACAGCCGACCCGTTGCGGGCCGGTCTCTGCTATGTCCCACCATCCCCTACGCCGTGCATATCGGATAGGCGCATTTGCGGGTTCTTTACACCAGGTGGCCGGACTTTGACGGCACGTTTACACCCCTGATCTTGCGCGAAACGCGGTGGCACACCGTGTGATCGGTGTGCCACCGCGTTCCTCGATTGTTACTACGCGGGCCGAGGAATCAGCGAATTCGCCGTCCCCCGTTCCCCTTCCGTTAGGCCCAGCTGGCGCTGACGGCGCCGTCGGTGGAGGCCATGTTGCCGCCGGCGGTTTGGACTTTGGTGCCGTGGGTGGCGGCTTGTTCGTAGATGACCTGGAAGTTGCGGCCCAACTGGGTGATGAACTCCTGGCAGGCCACCGACCCGGAGCCGCCCCAGAAGTCCCCGGCGGCGAGCACGTCGGCGATGATGGCCTGGTGCTCGGCCTCCAGGGAGGCGGCTTGGGCCTTGATCAGCGCGC
>NZ_MLQM01000343.1:0-1213 GCF_001854525.1 Mycobacterium talmoniae | reverse complement strand
CTTCTTGCTGCTCGTAGTTGTTGGCGTCGCGGATCAGCCCGTCGCGCACCCCGTGCAGCATGTTGACGATGTTGCGGAACGCGGTCTGCATTTGGCCCATGGTGTCGTAGGAGGTGTTGGCCGCGGTTCCGCCCCAGCCGGCTCCGGTGATGTTGGTCGAGGACGCCCACATCTTGCGGGCCTCGTCCTCGACGGTTTGGGCGTGCACGTCGAAACGGCCCGCCATGGCCCGCATCTGATGCGGATCGGTCATAAAACGCGTCGGCATATCACTGTCTCCTTAACTCGTTGCCTGCGAAAGGGGTTAACCGGCCGCGACCGCGTTGGCGGCCTCGGTCATGGCGTAGGAGCCGGCACTGGTGCCCAGGGTGGCCACGAACTGGTCGTGGATCGCGGCGGCTTGGGCGGCGACGGCCTGGTACAGCTGGGCGTGGGTGGCGAATTGGGCGGCGGTCAGCGCCGAGACCTCGTCGGCGGCCGCCGGAATCACGCCGGTCGTGGGGCCGGCCGCGGCCGCGTTTTCCGCGTTGACCGCGGAGCCGAGGGCCTGGAGTTGGCCGGCGGCGGCGGACAGGATTTCGGGTTGGGTGGTCACAAATGACACGGGTTTTCCTTCCTCACTTTTGGATGGCTTCCTTGATCAGCAGGGTCGCCGAGCGTTTGAGCACATCGCGCTCCTTGGTCAAGGCGGTGACCGCGGTACGCAGCTGATGGAGCTGGTGGCGTTCGCTGACCGCGGCGTCACCGCAGGCCAAGGCGTCGAAGTTCGCCCACCGCTCCGGCGTGTCGCCGTGCCCGCCGGCGGTGGCCGGGAGCAGTTTGGCGCGGGCGGCATACCGCGATCGGGGCTCCCCGGTGCGGGGTGCGTTGACCACGCTGCCGATCGGGCCCAGGGGGCCACCGAGCATGCCGCCCGGCCCCACCACCGGCACCCCGTCCACACCCGCCATCGGCAGTGCGGTGGCCGCGGCGGCCAGCCGAATCGCCGGCGCCGCGCTGCCCCAGGACTGCGGCACCGACAGCCCGCCGACCGACGCTGCGCGGCCCACACTCGCCGCCGCCCCGCTCCTGCCCAGCCCCGCCGCGCCCGCGGGTGATCCGGCGTAGTTCAGCGGGTTCGGGCTCAGTGCCCTCTCGGCGACGTCGGCCGCCGCGGTCCCGGGGGGCGGCGGCCGCGCCCTCGGTTGGGCGGGGGGGGCGGGGTGGTGGTGGG
>NZ_MLQM01000342.1:0-1232 GCF_001854525.1 Mycobacterium talmoniae | reverse complement strand
GGGCGAACCGGTGCGCGGTCACCGCGTCGGCGCCGAACCGGGAGGCCACGTCGGTGGCCGACAGCGCAGCGAACTGGCCGATACTGCGAATCCCCATCCGCCACAGCAGATCCGCCAGCTCGTCGCGTCCCGGCCCGGACAGGGCCGGTTCGGCGGCGAGTTGCCGGATCGACAGCCCCGCCAAAAACCGGGCATCACCGCCCGGCTCCACCACGGCGCCGGCGCGCGCAGCGAACACCGCGGTGGACAACCGGTCGGCGATCCCGACCTGACATTCGGCACCCGCGGCGGCCACCGCATCGACCAACCGCTCGGCCGCCGCCTGTTCGGAGCCGAAGAACCGGGCCGCCCCGCGCACCGCCACCACCAGCAGCCCGGCCCGCAGCACCTCGGCGCGGGGCACCACCTCGTCCACCGCCGCGATCACCGGTGCGAAGCAGCGGGCGTCGCGGTCGGCGTCCGCGGTCACCACATATAGCTGCGGGCAGCGAGCCTGTGCCTCGCGACGGCGCAAACCGCGCCGCACCCCGGCGGCCCGGGCCGTCGACGAGCAGGCGATTACCCGGTTGGCCAGGGTGACCGCGACCGGGGCCGTGGCCGACAGACCCGCCGCTGCCGCCGCCGCGACCGCCGGCCAGTCCATGCACCAGATCGCCAGCACCCGGGAGGACACCGCACTCACTCGTTCACGATCCGGCCGATCGCCCGCCCGCCCGCGCGAACCGCCAACCGCACCTTGCCGATTCGCCCCGACCCGGGAACGGCGCCGGGCGTGGTCTCATAGCCGCAGACCCGGGCCTGTAACCGCAGCGACGCCCCTTGCCAGTCGCCGTCGGTGACCAGCAGGGTGCAGCCACGGTGGCGGGCCCGGGACATCACCGCCCGGGCTCGGGTCAACGGCACCGTGCGCCCACCCAGGCCCAGCACCACCAGATCCATGCCGTCGGCGAGCACCGCGGCGATCTCCACCGGATCGCTGCCGGGATCGGCGATCACCGCGAGTCGGCTCAGATCCGCGCCCATCTCCGCGGCGGCCAGCAGCCCGAGGTTCGGTTGGCCGACGATGGCCGCGTTGCCGCCGGCGGCCGTCACCGCGGCCACCAGGCTCAGCGGCAGCGACCGGGCCCCGGAGACCACCGCCACCGTGCCCCGCGGCAACCCGGCCGGCAGCGTTTTCGCCAGCGCATCCGGGATCGGCAGCAAAGTTTCCGAGGCCGGCAGCAGGTCCGGCG
>NZ_MLQM01000341.1:0-1239 GCF_001854525.1 Mycobacterium talmoniae | reverse complement strand
CCGCCCCACACACCCCCCATACCGCCCCCCCCACCGCCGGCGGCCTACACGGCCCGCGCCCCGGCCGGGCCCGGTGGGCGGGTTCCCGGGCCCGCCCGGTTGGGCCGGGGGGGCGGCCACCGCCGCGCCCGCCCGGCTGGCGGGCGCCGGTTGGGCCGCCGCCCCACACGCCGCCGCGGCGAGTCCCGGCACCCTACCGGCCGGGATGCCCTCGGTGGCCTCGGCCGGACGCGCCCCCGGCTTCGGCACACCGCGCTACGGCGTCAAACCCACCGTGATGCCCAAACCCGGCGTGGTGTAGCCGTTCCGCAGCCCACCACGTGCGATCGCCTCAACGGACAGGACGAGAAGACATGGATTTCGGAGCGTTGCCCCCGGAGATCAACTCCGGCCGCATGTACGCCGGGGCCGGCGCGGGCCCGTTGATGGCCGCCGCCGCGGCGTGGAGCGGCCTGGCCGCCGAGTTGGACACCACGGCGGCCTCCTGCCAGACGGTGGTCGCCGAACTGACCGGCGCGGACTGGCTGGGCCCGGCGTCGGCGGCGATGGCCGCCGCCGTCACCCCCTACCTCGGCTGGATGAACGCCACCGCGGCCGCCACCCAGCACGCCGCCGGCCAGGCGATGGCCTCGGCGGCGGCCTTCGAGACCGCGTTCGCGATGACGGTGCTGCCGCCGGTGATCGCCGCCAACCGGGCCGCGCTGGCGGCCCTGGTCGCGACCAATGTGCTGGGGCAGAACACCCCGGCGATCGCGGCCAACGAGGCCCTCTACGGTGAAATGTGGTCCCAAGACGCCGCCGCCATGTACGGCTACGCCGGTTCCTCGGCGACCGCCGGTAGGTTGAACCCGCTGGCCGCGCCGGCGCCGGTCACCACTCCCGCGGGGCCGGCCGACCAAGCCGCGGCGGTCGGTCAGGCCCACGCCGGCACGGCCGCCGTCGCCGGGCAGACGGAGCTGGCCCAGCTGCTCTCCCGGCTGTCCGAGGCGATGCAGGGGCTCGCCTCGCCGCTGACGACCGGGGGGGCGGGGCTTTCCACGGCGATGTCCGACATGGCCGGCGGCGTGGACAGCTTCTTCGGTATTCCGCTGGTGTCCAACGCCACCAACGGCGCGGTGAACACCGCGGCGTGGTTCGTCATGGCCGCCATCCCGAACGCGGTGTCGCTGGGCCACACCCTGGCCGGCGCCGCCCCGGCGGCAGCGACCGCGGAGGCGGTCGCCCCGGCGAGCCTCGGCG
>NZ_MLQM01000340.1:0-1249 GCF_001854525.1 Mycobacterium talmoniae | reverse complement strand
GGGTCGCTCGGGCGCCTGGGATCGCCGGGTGTATTGCCGCGGCGGCCCGGCGGGTTCGGCCGGCGCGGCCGGGTTGGCGGTCTCGCGCGCCGGGATCGACATGTCCAGCCGGCTTTCGATGCGCTCGACGCGCTGCAGCAGCGCCGCCTCGGTGTCGGCGGCCGACGGCAGCAGCAGCCGCGCGCAGACCACCTCCAGCAGCAGCCGGGGCGCCGTCGCACCACGCATCTCGCCCAGCCCGGCCTGCACCACCTCGGCGTAGCGGGTCAAGGTCGCCGCCCCGAACCTTGCGGATTGATCCCGCATCCGGTCCAGCACGTCTTCCGGCGCGTCGACCACGCCCTTGCTCACCGCGTCGGGAACCGCTTGCAGCACAATGAGATCGCGGAAGCGTTCCAGCAGGTCGGTGGCGAAGCGGCGGGGGTCGTGGCCGGCGTCGATCACCGATTCCACCGCGCCGAACAGGGCGGCGGCATCACCGGCGGCCAGCGCCTCCACGGCGTCGTCGATCAGCGCGATATCGGTAGCGCCCAGCAAACCCAGCGCCCGCTGGTACGTGATCCGATCCCCTTCGGCCCCGGCCAGCAACTGGTCGAGCACCGACAGGGTGTCGCGGGGCGAGCCGCCGCCGGCGCGGATCACCAGCGGGTACACCGCGTCGTCGGCGACGACGCCTTCCTGCTCGCAGATCCGCTGCACCAACTCGCGCATGGTGCGCGGCGCCAGCAGCCGGAACGGGTAGTGGTGGGTACGCGACCGAATGGTGGGCAGCACCTTCTCCGGTTCGGTGGTGGCGAACACGAAGATCAGGTGGTCGGGCGGCTCCTCGACGATCTTGAGCAGCGCGTTGAAACCCGCGGTGGTCACCATGTGCGCTTCGTCGATGATGAAAATGCGGTAACGCGACTGGGCCGGCGCGTAGAACGCCCGGTCCCGCAGCTCGCGGGTGTCGTCGACGCCGCCGTGGCTGGCCGCGTCGAGTTCGACGACGTCGACGCTGCCCGGCCCGTTGGGGGCCAGCGCCACGCAGGATTCGCAGACCCCGCACGGGGTGGCCGTCGGGCCCTGCACGCAGTTCAGCGAGCGGGCCAGGATCCGCGCCGACGACGTCTTGCCGCAGCCCCGCGGCCCGGAGAACAGGTAGGCGTGGTTGATCCGGCCGGCCGTCAGCGCGGTGGACAGCGGTTCGGTGACGTGCTCCTGCCCCACCACTTCGGCGAACGTCGCCGGGCGGTACTTGCGGTAAAGG
>NZ_MLQM01000339.1:0-1253 GCF_001854525.1 Mycobacterium talmoniae | reverse complement strand
CACCGTCGTGTACTACGTGCTGGGCTTCACCGCCGACGAGCAGGCGCGGCTGCAGTGGGACGCCGCCGGCGCGGCGGAGATCGCGCCGGCCACCGAACCGGGCCGCGATTTCGCGTTTGGGCTGCAGCTGCTGATCGACGGCCTGGCGGTGCAGGCCGGTCAGCTGTCCGTCAGCTGATCAGATGCTCGGTGCGGGCGGCGCCGTCCCAGCGTCGTAGCCCGACGAAGTGGCCGCTGATCTGGCTCGGCCGGCCGGCGATCCGCAGCGCCCGGCCCAGCTGGGCCGGGCCGACCCGGCGGGCCAGCGTGACGTGACCGGTCCACTGACCGGGCAGCGTGTTGGCCATGGGTTCGGGGGTCGCGTGCGGCGCGCACAGCCGGTGCACCGCCTCCTGGGCGGCCAGCAGCTCCGCGGTGGGCACCACCAGCCGGGCCAACACCCCATGCGAGCGGCCGAAGATCAGCGACGCGCCGAGGATGCAGTCCAGCGGCAGCCGCGCGCTCACCGCTGCCAGCAGCGCGTCGACCTGCGGATCGATCCGCTGGGCGACGGTCAGGGTGACATGCGGGCGGCTGGCCGGGGCCTGGCTGGGGATTCCGGCGGCGGCCAGCTCAGCCCAGATGCGCCGGACCGTCGCCTCGGTCTCGGCGTCGAAGAGCAGCTCCACCGAATGCACCATCAGCTCACCAGCGCGCCCACCCAGCTGTGGTCGAACGCATCCGCGCTGAGCGCGGCGAACTGCGCGGCGGTCAGCGCCCCGGCGCCGGCCGGCAGCACCGCACGCAGCGGCGCGAGCCGTGCCAGCGCGTCCCGATTGGAGGTCTGCACCGCATCGGGGTGCGCCGGCCAGCTGCCGATCACCACACCGGCGCAGCTCAGCCGGCGCGCGGCCAGCCCCTCCAGCGTCAACGCGGTGTGGTTGAGGGTGCCCAGTTCGGCGGTGGCCACCACCAGCACCGGCGCCGCCAGGTCGACCGCCAGATCCCGCAGGGTGACGCCGTCGCCGGCCAGCTCGACCAGGAGCCCGCCGGCGCCTTCGACCAGGGTCAGCCGCCCCGGACGGTCCAGGCCGGCGATCTCCCGCAGCACCTCGGCGCGGGTCGGCAGGGTCGCCCCGACCTGGTCGGCGGCGGCGACCGGGGCCATCGGCCGCGGGTAGCGCGCCACCCCGACCAATTCGGTCACCCCGGCCAGTCGGGCCACCTCGGCGAGGTCGTCGTCGCTGTCGGCGGTGGCGGGCTGCACCGGTTTG
>NZ_MLQM01000338.1:0-1341 GCF_001854525.1 Mycobacterium talmoniae | reverse complement strand
GCGAGCAATAGCTCCTATGTCAAGCGGCTGCTGGTTTTAGGTGGTTGATTTCGGGTTTGGTGCTGGTGAGAAGGGCTTGGTATACGCGTCGGGCGATGCGGCGTTTGAGGCATCGACGCGCTGCTGCCTTGGTTTTCCCGGCGTCGCGTAGTCGTTGGTAGTAGGTGTGGCCCTCACTGGCTTGCATGCGGATCTGGGTGAGGGCGATGCGGTGGATTGCGGCGTTGAGTTGGCGGTTACCGGAGCGGCTTAACCGCATCTGGCCTTCGCTGGCACCCGACCAGGCCGGGATGGGGGCCACTCCGGCGTGGCGGGCGAACGCATCCCCGCTTTTGAACCTCGCGATGCTGGCGGTCTCGCCGACGATCTTGGCCGCGGTCAGCTGTGCGCAACCATCGATGTCGAGCAGTGCGGGGGCGACCTGCTCGGCTCGTTGGCTTAGGCGCTTTTCCAAGGCGGTGATCTCGGTGGTGAGCCGGACGATATCGGCCAGCTCGGCGCGCGCTATTTCGGCCACCAAACCCGGCTGAGTGTCCAACCAGGCCGCCAGCGCCTGCTGGTGCTTAGCGGCTTTGAGGCCACGCGGTGCAGGTCCGCGTTCGGGGTCGAGTTCGTGCACATGCCAGCGCAGCCGGTTGATCGCCGACGTGCGTTGGGCGACCAGCACGTCGCGGCGGTCGGTGAGCAGCTTGAGCTCCCGCGAGGTCTCATCGTGAGTCGCCACCGGCAGATCGGGCTCACGCAGCACCGCTCGCGCTACCGACTCCGCGTCGATCGGATCAGACTTGCCCCGGGTCCGCGCGGACTTGCGCACTGCGGCCATCAGCTTGGTGGGCACCCGCACCACCTTTTGGTCAGCGGCCAACAGGTCGCGCTCCAACCGTGCGGACATGTTGCGGCAGTCCTCGATGCCCCAGTTCAGCTCGGTGCCGAACTGCTCGCGGGCCCACATGATGGCCGAAACATGGCCGTCCGTGGTGGCCTTGACGGTCTTCTCGCCGAGCCGCCGGCCCACCTCATCGACGGCGACAAAGGTGTGTTTGCGCTTGTGCACATCGGCGCCAACAACAATCATGGTCAGTGCCTCCTTCACTTTCTGGACGAGGTGTTGAGGTTGGGCCGGGCCGGCGGACACATCTCAGTCGGGGCGAAGCCACGCTCCTATCAAGTCACGCCGGCCGGTCCATCTCACCTGGTGCCGGCACTACTGCTCAACGCCAACCCCGAGGGCGGCAGACGCAAAATGAGCCAGACACCAGGTAAGACAGAACCAACCACCGCGCCACGGCACCTGTCACGCAGACACACCGCAACCCGGCACACTCACACTGACACTGAGAC
>NZ_MLQM01000337.1:0-1346 GCF_001854525.1 Mycobacterium talmoniae | reverse complement strand
GGGTAAGTCCCCTGGGGTGGTGGGGTTTCGGGACCGGGGCTGATCTGGACGGATCCCTGTTGGGGTGTGTCGATACCGGGCTTGGGGTGGGCCATCGCGTAGTGGTCAATGAGTTACCTACCAAAGTGACTCAAGCAAAGGACACACAACGCGATGACCCAGAACCATTCTGCCCTGCTGTCGCGGCTCGACGAGCTCAAGTCGGCCGATTCACGGGCGGTGTTCGCCGAGTTGATCCGCGCCGGGTTGCAGGAGCTGATCGAGGCCGAGGTGAGCGCGGCGATCGGGGCCGGCCGCTACGAGCGCAACGCGCAGCGCAGTACGCAGCGCAACGGTCACCGGCCTAAGACGGTGGCCACGACGTCGGGGGATATCGAGGTGGGCATCCCCAAGCTGCGGGCCGGGTCGTTCTTCCCGTCGCTGCTGGAGCCGCGGCGCCGGATCGACAAGGCCTTGCACGCGGTGATCATGGAGGCTTACGTCCATGGGGTGTCCACCCGCAGCGTCGATGACCTGGTCACCGCGATGGGCGTCGCATCCGGAGTCTCCAAATCGGAGGTCTCCCGGATATGTGCGGGCCTGGACGCCGAGATCGAGGCGTTTCGCACCCGCAGCTTGACCCACACCGAGTTCCCGTACGTGTTCTGCGACGCCACCTTCTGCAAGGTGCGTGTGGGGGCGCACGTGGTCTCCCAGGCCCTGGTGGTGGCCACCGGTGTGTCGATCGACGGCACCCGCGAGGTGCTGGGCACCGCCGTCGGTGACAGCGAGTCCTACGAATTCTGGCGGGAGTTTCTGGCCTCGCTCAAGGCCCGTGGCCTGTCTGGGGTGCATCTGGTGATCTCCGATGCGCACGCCGGGCTCAAAGCCGCCGTGACCCAGCAGTTCACCGGGTCGGCGTGGCAGCGCTGCCGGGTGCATTTCATGCGCAACCTGCACACCGCGGTCTCGGCCAAGCATGCCCCGGCGGTGACCGCTGCGGTCAAGACGATCTTCGCTCACACCGACCCCGCCGAGGTCGCCGAGCAGTGGGACCGCGTCGCCGACACGCTGGCCGCCTCGTTTCCGAAGGTCGCCACCATGATGGGCGAGGCCAAGACCGACGTGCTGGCGTTCACCGCGTTCCCCAAGGCGCACTGGCAAAAGATCTGGTCGAACAACCCCATCGAGCGGCTGAACAAGGAGATCAAACGCCGCGCCGACGTCGTGGAGATCTTCCCCAACCCGGCAGCGTTCCTGCGCTTGGCGACCGCGGTGGTCATCGAATCCCACGACGAATGGCAAGTCACCCGCCGCTACCTCTCCGATGTCTCCATGGACGAGCTACGGGTGGTTATCGCCAAAAA
>NZ_MLQM01000336.1:0-1359 GCF_001854525.1 Mycobacterium talmoniae | reverse complement strand
CGGTGGTGGTGGCTGGGGTCCCGGCGGCGGCCATGGGGGCGGTCACGGCGGCGGCCACGGCGGTGGCCCGCCAGGGATCCCGATTCCCATCCCAATCCCGGGAATTCACTTCTAAAATGTAGATAACTAAGCTAAACTAAGTGTTTATCTGGAGTTAACCTACCGTTTGGGGAGCTGTCGTGGACATCGTTCTCGGGGTGTCGATGGCGCCCTCGACGGTCCGCATGGTGTTGGTCGAAGGCGAAAATGCCGACGGGGTCACCGTTGACCAGGACGATTTCGACGTCACCAGTCGCGACGTCACCGCCACAACCACCGCGGCACCCGATCAGGTGATCGCGGCGATCCTGGGCACCCGGGAAGGCGCCCAGGAAGGTGGCTACCACCTCACGTCGACCGGGGTCACCTTCAGCGACCAGACCCAGGCGGCCGTGCTCCGCGACGCGTTGGCGCAGCACAAGATCGAGAACGTGATGCTGGTGTCGGCGTTTTTGGCCGCCGCGGCGCTGGCCCAGGCGGTGGGCAACGCGACCAGTTACGCCAGGACCGGGTTGTTGTTCGTCGAGCCGGATACCGCGACGTTGGCGGTGGTCGACTCCGCGGACGGCTCGATCACCGAGGTGTACCGGCGTGAGCTGCCCAGCGATGACGACACCGCGGTGGCCGAGATGGCCAGGCTGGTCGCCACCGCGGACCGGCTGGAGTCGCACCCGGACGGGCTGTTCGTGGTGGGTTCCGGGGTCAACGTCGCGATGATCAAGCCGGCGCTCGAGGCGGCGACGACGCTGCCGGTCAGCGCCCCGGAAGAACCGGATATGGCGTTGGCCCGGGGCGCGGCGTTGGCGAGTGCGAACGCGCCGTTGTTCGCCTCGTCCACCCAGGCCCTGGCCTGGGCGCAAGACCCCGGCACCGGCGCGGTGCCGGCGGACATGATCAGCCTGGCGTACGCCTGGGCGCCGGCCCCGCCCGTCGACTGCGAGGCCACCCAAGGCGGTGCCGCCCTGGCCTACAGCGCGGTGCCCGACGCGACCGGCGACGTCTATCTGCCGCTGCCCGACGAGGACATCCCGGCCTACACCGACGACCCGGAACTGGTCGACTCCCGGTTGCTGAACTTCGGCCCGGAGGACACCCGCTCCGGCCGCAAGCCGTTCCTGCTGGCCGGCAGCGCGCTGGGCAGCTTATTCATTGTCGGCGTGGCCGCCTTGGTGATCACCTTGGCGATCAGCATCCGGCCGACGGCCAACCAACGGCCCCAGCCCGGACAAAACATCGTCGTCCCGACCCAGCAGGCACCCGCGCCCGCTCCGACGGCGGCACCGCCCCCGCCGCCGTCGGCGCCACCGGCGCCACCGGTGG
>NZ_MLQM01000335.1:0-1399 GCF_001854525.1 Mycobacterium talmoniae | reverse complement strand
GTGCCGCAGTCGTGGGCGAGCGCGGCCCCCGAGATCCGACTGGCCTCGCTGGCCACCGCGCTGCCGACCACGGGTTCCGCCGCTCCGCCGGGAGCGGCCAGCCCCGGCATGTTCGGCGGCATCCCCCCGGTGGGCAGCGTGGTCAACGCGCCCCGCGGTGAGGGACGGTCGCGCTATGCCGCCCGCGCCAAGGTGGTCGCGGCCATGGGCGCGGGCCATGACAAGTCGCGGGATCGGTGGATGAACCCAGCCCCGGCCCGCCTCGGCGAAGACCCACTCAGCGAACGCGAACGCGAGGAACTAGCCAAGCTGCGTGACGAACTCGTCGACTTGGCGATGGAGCGCGATGCCGCAGCCAGGTTGATCAGGGAGGCGATCCGGTCATGACCGCAACGGATTTCGCGGCCCTGCCCCCTGAGGTCAACTCCGCGCGGATGTACGCCGGCGCCGGGTCCGCGCCGATGCTGGCCGCCGCGACCGCCTGGGACGGCCTGGCCGCGGAGCTGGGTTCGGCGGCCGCGTCCTACCGGGCGGTGGTCACCGAGCTCACCGACGAACCCTGGCAGGGTCCGGCGTCGGCGTCGATGGCCGCGGCGGCCGCCCCCTATGTGGCATGGCTGAACACCACTGCCGCCCAAGCCAAGCAGACCGCCACCCAGGCCAGGGCGGCCGCCGCGGCCTACCAGGCGGCGTTCAGCGCCACGGTGCCCCCGCCGGTGATCGCGGCCAACCGGGCGTCGCTGACGTCGTTGGTGGCCACCAACATTCTCGGGCAAAACACGCCGGCAATCCTGGCGACCGAGGCGCAGTACGCCGAAATGTGGGCCCAGGACGCGGCGGCCATGTACGGCTACGCCGCCGCCTCGGCAACCGCCACCACATTGACCCCGTTCCAGCCGGCACCCCAAAACACCAACCCGGCCGGGGCGGCCACCCAGGCCGCGGCCGTCGGTCAAGCAACCAGCACCACCGGCCTGTCCCAGGTGCCCAACGCGCTGCAAGGCCTCGCCTCCGGCCAGGGATCACAGTGGCTGCTGAACCTGCTCAACAGCGCCCCGATCCAAGAATTTGAAGGCCTGATGGCGGCAACCCAGGGCTACCAAACGCTCATTGGGGGACCGGCGTTCATGGCTTCCGGGGGCCTCTTCACCGTATCCCCATTCGAGAACGCGGCCCTGATGTATGCGATGGCGGGGGCGGCGGCTCCGGTGTCCGAGACGGCCGAGGTGGCCGAGGGGGCACTGGGCCCGACCCTGGCGAGCTACGCCGGGTCAACCGCGGGCGCGGCGGGGGTGGGCGGGGGTGAGGCCGCGGGGAGCGGGGGCCGGGCAGCGTCGGTCGGCGGGCGGTCGGTGGCGGGGTCCTGGGGGAGGGCGGCGGCGGCGGTTCGGGTGGCCGC
>NZ_MLQM01000334.1:0-1411 GCF_001854525.1 Mycobacterium talmoniae | reverse complement strand
GGGCGGGCTGCGGCGCCCGTTGGGTCGGGGCGATGACGTTGCCGCCGGCGTTGGGTCGCAGATTCGCCGACGGGCGCATATCGGACGCCAACGCGATCACCAGGGCGACCACCCCGATCACGAACAGCGTCACCAACGCGCTGCCCGCTAGCAGCAGCGGTATTCCCCGCTGCTCGTCGACATCGAAGGCGGTGGTCACCGCCTCGTCCTCGTCGCCGACGGCGCTGTAGGCCAGCCCGTCGTCGTAGTCGTCCCGGCCGGCCGGGACGTACGCGTACTGGAGGTTGGCCAGGTTCTTGTCGACCTCGCCGGTGCCCGGATCCCGTGCCCACGCCACCGCCCGCGTCGACGACGCAAACAACGGTGCCTGCGCGCTGGCCAACGCCGCACCCCGCGCCAACGCCATGTCGGGCTCCTCGGGCACGCTGACCGCCAGCGCGGTGGCGGCCTCCAGGGTCGGCTTGATCATCGCGACATTCACCCCGGAGCCCACCACAAAGACGCCGTCGGGGTCCGATTCCAGCCGGTCGATGCCGCCGACCAGCGCGCCCAGCTCGGTCAGGGCCTCGTCGTCGTCGCCGGGCAGCGCCCGGTGATGCGCCTCGAGGATCGAACCGTCCGAGGAATCGACCACTGCCACCGTCGCCGCGCTGGGTTCGACGAACAGCAACGCGGTGCGCTCCTGGCCGAGCGCACCGCCCACCGTTTGGGCCAGCGCGGCGGCGGCCAAAAACGCCGACACCAGCATCACGTTGTCGACCTTGTGCGCGGCCAGCGCATCGCGCAGCGCGGCGGCCTGCGCCTGGTCGCTGACCGTCACCCCGGCCGAGGTCAGCCGATACCCGCCCGCGCGGGCGCTTTCCCGGGTGCCCAGCACCGCCGAGACCACCCGGTCGGTGGTCGCCTCGGTGTCCTCGACGGTGAAGTCGTCCTGGTCGACGGTCACCCCGTTGGCGTGCTCGCCCTCCACCAGCACCAGCCGGACGGTCGGAGGCGCCAGCGACACCCCAAGAACGATGTCCACAACACCTCCCACGCGTGGCAAGCCCACAGCCGGGGAGTCCGACGCCGACTACCGCCTAAGAGATGTGCTGACGTTGATGACGTTTCGATCAGGCGGCGCGGATCCCCGCTGACCCGGTGTCCACAACCCTACTCGCCCCCTGCGGCACGGCTCCGTGGTCACGGGAATCCGCCGTAGGAGCCCCCACCAGGGGGATTGAACGGATTCTGCTGCTGCGGCGCCTGGTTCTGCGGCACCTGTACCGGTATCGGGACCGGCACGAACGGCAGCGTCAGGTAGTCCGTCGTCATCGGCACCCCGGTGGTCGTGGTGGTGGTGGACGTCGTCGGCGGCGTGGTGGTCGTGGTCGGCGGGGTGGTGGTCGTGGTGGTTGTCGTGGTGGGCGGT
>NZ_MLQM01000333.1:0-1463 GCF_001854525.1 Mycobacterium talmoniae | reverse complement strand
GCCCCGGATACGTCGCCGACACCGCCTCGCCGGGCGGTGTCTCGGGGTAGCTGGGCGGGCTCGGATGGGGTGGCCCCTCGGCGCCGATATCGTGGCTCGACGGGTGGGGTCCGGCCATCAATGTCTCCTCCGGGGGTAACGGGGGCGGCAAGCGGTTCTCGCTGAGAGCATTCGGGCCCCGGTGTCGAACCCAGCGACATGAACTCGCCTACGCAGGCTAGCGCACTCCCGGGGGAAGGCGGTGGGGGCGAAACCGCTACCGTTGGGTAGTATTACCTAGATCAGCTTAGAAAATGAAGGGTGGATACTTCGTGACGATTGCGGTGACCGGTTCGATCGCTACCGACCATTTGATGCGGTTCCCCGGCCGGTTCTCCGAACAACTGCTGGCTGATCACCTGCAGAAGGTGTCGCTGAGCTTCCTGGTCGACGACCTGGTGATCCACCGCGGCGGGGTGGCCGGCAACATGGCCTACGCCATCGGGGTGCTCGGCGGCGACGTGGCGCTGGTCGGCGCCGCCGGCGACGACTTCGCCGACTACCGGGCCTGGCTGGTGGCGCACGGCGTCAACTGCGACCACGTGCTGGTGTCGGCCACCGCGCACACCGCCCGATTCGTCTGCACCACCGACACCGAGATGGCCCAGATCGCGTCGTTCTACCCGGGCGCGATGTCGGAGGCCCGGGACATCTCGCTGGCCAAGCTGGTCGGGGCCATCGGCACCCCGGAGCTGGTGATCGTGGGCGCCAACGACCCCGAGGCGATGTTCTTGCACACCGAGGAGTGCCGCAAGCTGGGGCTGGCGTTCGCCGCCGACCCGTCCCAGCAGCTGGCCCGGCTGTCCGGGGAGGAGATCCGCCGGCTCGTCGACGGCGCCGCCTACCTGTTCACCAACGACTACGAGTGGGAACTGCTGCTGTCCAAGACCGGCTGGACCGAGGCCGAGGTGATGGCGCAGGTCGGGCTGCGGGTCACCACGCTGGGCGCCAAGGGTGTGGACATCATCGACCGCGACGGCACCACCATCCACGTCGGCGTGGTGCCCGAAACCAGCCAGGTCGACCCCACCGGGGTGGGCGACGCGTTTAGGGCCGGCTTCTTGACCGGGCGCAGCGCGGGCCTTTCCCTGGAGCGCTCCGCGCAGCTGGGCTCGCTGGTGGCGGTGCTGGTGCTGGAGTCGACCGGCACCCAGGAATGGGAGTGGGACCGCGAGGTGGCGGTGACCCGGCTGGCCGGTGCCTACGGCGACGAGGCGGCCGCCGAGATCGGCGCCGCGCTCGGCTAGGTTCCGCGCTCGGCTAGGCGCCGCGACTGTGCAGTTTCATACGCCCGCCGCGGCTCAGGCTCAAGTGATCGCTGCAACACCTATCGGGAAGGTGTTGGTGCGGTATGGGTTATCAGACGGGGTTTCGGGGTCGGGGCGATCGGCGGGTGCCGGAGTCGGTGCGGGAGCGGTTTTGGG
>NZ_MLQM01000332.1:0-1475 GCF_001854525.1 Mycobacterium talmoniae | reverse complement strand
CCGGTGGCGGCGGCGCGCCGGGCGGCGGCGCTGCTGGCCCTGGCCACCACCCCGGGAACCGTGGTGTGCGACGCGAACCCGCGCACCCAGCGCGTGATGGTGCACCGGATCGGCCCCCACCCCGCCGGCCTGGAGGCGGGGGTGCGGCGGTGAGCCTGGGTGAGGCCGCGGCGCTGGGCTTGCTGCTCGGGGTGTTCGTCCCCGGCGTCTGGATGGCGTCGCGCGGGCGGCCCCGGCATCGGCTGGTCGGATTGGAATTCGCCAGCATCGCCGTGATCATGGCGCTGACCGTGCTGGCGGTCAGCTGGCACCAGGACTGGGGACTGATCGTGCCGCTGGTACTGGCGTTGATCACCTTTCCGGGCACCCTGGTCTACACCCGGCTGTTGGTGCCCAAGCCATGACCGGGCCGGTGGAATGGGTCGGCTGGGGCCTGGTTTTCGCCGGTGTCCTGGTGATGGTGGTGTCCGCGCTGGCGGCGGCCGCGCGTTCCGCGGTGTTCGATCGGCTGCACCTGCTGACCGTGACGACATCGGTGGGCGCCCCGTTGATCGGGCTGGGATTGGTGCTGCGCCAAGGCTGGACCGCGGCGTCGGCGATGGTCGTCGTGATCACCGCCGTGGTGCTGGCCACCGCCCCGGTGATGTCGGCGGCGACGGCCCGGCTGACCGGACAGTACGCCGGTGTGGTCGAACAGGACTCACCGTCGTGACCGCGCTGCTGCTGACCGCGGTGACGCTGGTGGGCGTCACCGGAACCGTCGTCGCGCTGACCGCCCGGCCGGATCGGCAGGCGATCGCGCTGTCGGTGTTCGGGCTCGCGCTCACCGTGCTGTTCGTGCTGCTGCAGGCCCCCGACGTCGCGTTGTCGCAGTTGGTGATTGGCGGCGCGGTGGTTCCGCTGATGGTCATGCTCACGATCCGGGCGGTGCGCCGACACGAGCAGGAGTCCAGCCGATGACCCGCAGGGCCCGCACCACCTTGTTTCTGGCCGGGGCGGCCGGGCTGGCGCTGCTGCTGTGGTGGGGTTTTGGCGAGCTACCCGTGTTCGGGCAGACCCACCACCTGTACCGGGATCTGGCGGTGCGGGCCGCGTTGTCGCGCGCGACCGCCAACGCGGTGGCCTCGGTCAACTTCGACCAACGGGCCCTGGACACGCTGGGGGAGGAGACGATCCTGTTCGGTTCGGTGATCGGGGTGATGGCGCTGCTGCGCCCGGCGGTCGAGGAGCGGGAATACCGCCAGCCGGCCAACCGCGCGGCGACGTTGGACGCGACCCGGTTCGTCGGCTATCTGGCGCTGCCGGTGAGTTTGGCGGTGGGCCTGGATCTGGTGGTGCACGGGCATCTGACTCCGGGCGGCGGTTTTCAGGGCGGGGTGGTGGTGGCGGCCGGTTTGCACCTGCTGTACATCACCGGCAGTTTCCGCGCCCTCGATCGGCTGCGACCGGTCAACGTGTTCGATGTGGGGGAGGCG
>NZ_MLQM01000331.1:0-1476 GCF_001854525.1 Mycobacterium talmoniae | reverse complement strand
ACCATGGTGTGCGCTACCGGGTGCTGGTGCCCCGCGGCGACGCCCGGATCGAGCCGTGCGCGGCAACCGGGTTGGCGGGAGCGGGAATCTGCGCGGTGACCGCCTCCGGGTTGCGGGTCGACGAGCGGCGACTGTTCAGCGCCCCGCGGGTGGCCGGGCTTGTCGGGGCGGGCGCCGCGGCGGCGGTGACCGGGGCCGCCGACGGGCTGTGGCGGGTGCACGTCGAGCAGGTGCGGCAACGGCTGGCCACCTCCTACGGCAGCGAGGAGATCACCGCGGCGACCACCACCCGGGTGGCGCGGGCGGCCGGTGACCTGGACGCCGCCGCCCTGCAGGTCGCGGCGTCGCTGACCGCGGGCCCGCGCGCCGCGGCCGGCGCCCAGTTGCAGGCCGTCACTCGGGCGCGCGACGCCGCCGACCACCTGTTGGGCGGCAGCCGCCGTCATGCGCTCGACGCGTCAGACCCGGTCACCCGCTTTTGGCAAGACGTCCACGCCGGCGCCCGGCTGACGCTGCGCCTGCTCGGCTAACTGCGCCAGCGCCGCGGGCAGCTGATCGGCGATCTGCCAGGGATCGGGTAGGTGGTCGCCGCAGGTGAGCACCCCGATCGTCATCTGGTCGGCGTAGCTCCAGCCGGTGAAGTTCAGGCCCATCGGGAATACCAGCGGGCCCGTCGAGATCAACTTTTCCACCGGCGCCCCGCCGAAGGACAGCCGCCGCGGGCCCCGCATGTTCGACGCGATCAGGCTGAACGTCGGTCGATGACTGGTCCGTTCGCCCAGCAGCGGCAACGCCCGGGAGTAGAACCAGAACAGCGGCCAGTACTCCATCCAGTCGTGCTGCAGCCACAGGTCCCGTTCGGCCTGCACGTCGCGGGCGGTGCGGGTGGCCGCGGCGATGCTGCGCAGCCGCGCCACCGGATCGGCGATGTCGGTGGCCAGCGCCACGTTCCATCGCGCCACCTGGTTGCCCCACGGGTCGCCGTCGGGCGGGCGCATCGACACCGGCACCACCGCGGTCAGCGGTTCGGCGGCCAGTTCCCCGCGCTGGAGCAGGAATTCGCGCAGCGCACCGCTGCACACGGCCAAAAACACGTCGTTGACGGTGACCCCGAACGCGGTGGCGACCCGTTTGAGGGTGGGCAGATCGCAGCCGCGGTAGGCGAACCGGCGATCGGCGGTCAACGGGGCGTTGAACCGGGTGCCCGGCGCGGCGAACGCGGGCGCGTAGCCGGGCAGCCCCGCCCGGCGGCGCCGCAGCATGGTGCGGGCGACCCGCACGGTGCGGGCCAGCACCCGGGGGAACTCGGCGGCCGCGGCCACCTGGTGGCGCGCCACCAGCGGGAACCACCGCCACGGCGCCGGTCGCCGCTCGGTGGGCGGGGTCACCGCCGGGACGGGGTCACCGCTGCAGATGCGCTCCAGCAGGTGCAGCGAGGCGGTGCCGTCGGCCACGGCGTGGTGGATCTTCCAGACC
>NZ_MLQM01000330.1:0-1507 GCF_001854525.1 Mycobacterium talmoniae | reverse complement strand
CCAGCAACCAAGCCATCCACGCCACGACCGACCCGAAGATCCCCATGCCACCCCCGGCCCGCACCGGCGGGGGTTCGCGGCTGCCCATGCACGACCTGATCCGCATGGCCGCCAACTCCATCCACTACCTCGCCGTATTCGACAACCACTCCCACCGCCCGCTCTACCTCGGCCGCAGCCGCCGCATCGCCACCCTCGACCAACGCATCATCTGCTACGCCCGCGACCGCGGCTGCACCCGACCCAACTGCACCCAACCCGGCTACCACTGCGAAGTCCACCACGCCAACGACTGGAGCAAAGGCGGCCGCACCAACGCCGACGAACTCCACTTCGCCTGCGGCGGCGACCACACCGGCGCCACCAACGGCCACTACACCACCACCATCACCAACACCGGCCGCCTCGCCTGGACCGACGGCACCACCCCACCAGAAACCAACCACCTCCACCACCCCGAAGAACTCCTCCACAACAACGACGACGAAGACGACCCCTAGCGCCGCTACAGCGGAGATGGGCAGGTCAATTCGGGCGATCCAACTTGTGCGATCGGCGCGTCGGCGTACGCTCCCCAGACCGGCCCCAGCGCACCCGCTATGGTGGACGGATCGTTGCCGGCCCGTCGTTGCTGGAGGACTCGTTGGAAGGATCCCAGTTCGGGAAATACCGGCTGATCGAGTTGCTGGGTCGCGGCGGCATGGGAGAGGTGTGGCGGGCGCGTGACACGGTCATCGACCGGGTCGTCGCGCTCAAGATCTTGCCGGCCGAGATTTCCCGGGACCCCCTGTTTCAGCAGCGGTTCCGCCGCGAGGCGCAAGCCGCCGCGCGACTGAGCAGCCCCCACGTCATCCCGATCCACACCCACGGGGAAGTCAACGGGCGCCTGTTTGTGGACATGCGGCTGGTCGACGGCCGCGACCTGCAGTCCATCCTGGACCGTGGGCCGCTGCCGCCGCGGCGCGCCGCCCACATCATCGACCAGGCCGCCAAGGCCTTGCACGCCACCCACCGGGCCGGGTTGTTGCACCGGGATGTCAAGCCGTCCAACGTTTTGCTGGACGCCGACGACTTCGCCTATCTGATCGATTTCGGGATCGCCCGTGCGGCAGGGGAACTGGCCCTGACCGCGGCGGGCGGGGTCGTCGGAACCTTTCACTACATGGCTCCGGAGCGGTTCAGCCCCGACCAGCGCACCATCGACGCGCGTTCGGACGTCTATTCGCTGACCTGCGTGCTGTACGAATGCTTGACCGCGCAGCACCCGTTTGCCGGTGACAGTGTCGAGCACCAGATCAGCAGCCACCTGACCACCCCGCCGCCCCGGCCGTCCAGCGTCAACCCGGCGGTGCCGGTCGGCTTTGACGCGGTGATCGCCCGGGGCATGGCCAAGAACCCCGCCGAACGCTACGGCAGCGCGGCGGAATTGGCGCGCGCCGCGCTGGACGCCGTCGACACCCCGACGGCCGCGCCACCACCGGTGTCCGCGCCGCAGCCACTCCCCAAC
>NZ_MLQM01000329.1:0-1511 GCF_001854525.1 Mycobacterium talmoniae | reverse complement strand
CCAATGCCGCGCAGTTAGGTGTGTGATTGGTGTGGCAAGTGTGACACGCCGTTGTGGGTACCGGTAGGGCAGCGGAACTCCCGGTATCGATGGATTGTCCGTCCAAAGACATCCGTCTCACCAGGGAGTTCCGCTGTCTGTTCAGTCTGTCATCTGTCCTGAATCACCGGGCTGTGAGGGCCCGTTCGCGCCGGGCCATCTGGGTGAGTTGACCCGGATCGTGTCTCCGGATCTCGTTGATGCCGCCTTGGAGACCACCGGCCGCGTGCAGCGACGTGTTCGGGTTCTGCCGTCGCGGGTCGTGGTCTACCTGTTGTTGGCCGGGGCGTTGTTCGCCGAGATCGGATACCGCCAGGTCTGGGCGCGGCTGGTCGCCGGTCTGGACCCTGCCACCGTGGCCACACCGGGTTCTTCGGCGCTGTCCCAAGCATTGCGACGGGTCGGTGCCGCTCCGCTGCGCGAACTGTTCACCCTGGTACGCGGCCCGGCGATCGGCGCGACGCGCTGGCAGGGGCTGTTGGTCTGCGCCATCGACGGCACCTCGATGTTCGTGCCCAACAGCGACGCCAACGCCGCAGCGTTCGGCCGCCAAACCGGCCGACCAGACGCCGCCTCCGGGTACCCGATGCTGCGGTTATTGACGGTGGTGGCGTGTGGCACCCGCACCGTCGTCGACGCCGTGTTCGGTGCCTACCAGGTCGGCGAAACCACCTATGCGCCCACGCTGTTGCGGTGCCTGAAACCAGGCATGCTGCTGTTGGCTGACCGCAACTTCGCCGTCACCGCCCTGGTGGAACAGATCGTCTCAGCACAGGCCGACCTGCTGATCCGCTGCAAAGACACCCGGGTGCTGCCCCCGATCAAAACACTGCCCGACCGCACCTGGCTGGCCCGGATGGGCGCAGTGACCGTGCGGGTGATCGACGCCCGCGTCAGCGTGGCACTCGACGGTGGGGCCGCCCGCTGCGGTCATTATCGGCTGATCACCACACTCGTCGACGAAAAACGCTATCCCGCAGACGAACTGGTCCGTCTCTACCATCAACGATGGGAAATCGAAACCAGCTACCTGGAACTGAAATCGACCATCCTGGCCGGACGCGTGCTGCGCGCAGCCACCCCCACCGGCATCGCCCAAGAGGTCTACGCCCTGCTGGTCACCTACCAGGCCCTGCGCACCGCCATCGCCGATACCAGCCTGACCCATCCCACCATCAGCCCCGACCGGCTCAGCTTCACCGTCGCCCTACACGCCGCCCGTGACCAGATCGTTGCCGCCGCCGCAACGATTACGGCGACCACCGTCGATCTGATCGGCCGCATCGGAGCAGCCGTACTCAACCAGCCACTACCGCCCCGGCGATCACGCTCAAGCCCCCGAGTGGTCGAACGCGCCATCTCCAAACACTGCGCCAAAGGCACCATCGACCGCACCAACTACACAACCACCATCACCATCGAAATCCTCGACGGTTGACAACAAGCCGCAAACCTTAACTGCGCGGCATTGC
>NZ_MLQM01000328.1:0-1604 GCF_001854525.1 Mycobacterium talmoniae | reverse complement strand
GGTCAGCACCTGCTGCAGCACCACCGCCGACGCGCGCCCGTCGGCGACCAGGGTCGCCGGCACCGAGGTCTTCCCGACGTCGGCGGCGTCGACCCACACGAACGGGGCGACCAGCCCGACCGCGGCGTAGTCAATGAGCAGCGCGCCGATGTCGTCGGCCTCCCCGCGGGGGGCCAAGACGACGGTCAGCGCGGCGGGACCGGGGCGCTCGGTCATCGTCAGAACGTCCCCCCTTCCGGGATCACGATCTCTTCCGAACCCGCGGCGGGCAGGTCGCCCACCATCGAACCCTGCTGCGCCGCGGGCTGTTTGATCTGCTCCTCGGCCTCGCGGACCAGCGCGATGAGCTGCCCGGTGGCCCAGTACACGTCGGGGGCGAGGTCACGGAAGATCGGTGTCTTGCCGGCCTTGGCGCGGGTCGCGATCGTGGTGTAGTGCCCGTTTTCGGCCGCGCCGGGACTGCCGGCCGGCAGATACTGGGCGGCCAGGTCGCGCACCGTGGTCAACCAGCGGACCGTCGCCTCGGCCCGCTCGGCGGGGGTGGTCGCCGCGGCGACCTCGGGCACCCGGGACACCAGTTGCCCGGTGCCGCCGCGCAGAAACTCGACCAGCCGGCCGGCCGCGGACAGTTGCACGATCCCGCTGGCCGGGTCCTGCGAGTTCGCGTCGTAGAGCTCCCGCAGCACCCGGTAGGGCCGCAGCGAACGCATCACCGGCGGCTCCTGCGACTGCGCGATCGCCAGCAGGATGGCCTCCAGCACCGCCGGCAACCAGTCGTAGGACGCGGTGAACTGCGACGGCGGGGTCAGCAGCGGGTTCGGGAAGTCCAGCCACTGCTGGTTGTCGCCGTCGTAGATCCGCACCGGCTCGCTGTACGGCGACGCGGGGATCTGGATGCGCCCGGTCACCTGGCCCAGGAACCAGCCGGCGGTCATCGCGCGGCGCTCGGCGTCGCCCATCGGCAGCGACGCCTGCAGCGGCCGGGTACGCCGCAGCCGCCAGAACGCGGTGCGGCCGGGGCCGGCGGTCGACGTCCACTGCTGGGCGGCGGGTTTGAGCACCGAGTCGAACGCCAACGGCGAATAGTTCGGGTACGACCCGAAAATGTCGACGCGGGTGACGGAGTCCTCGTCGGACAACGACCGGGAGAAGTTGTCCTTGGTGGCCTGATCGATGCGGGGGTTGGCGCGCAACACCTCGGCCAGCGCGTCGGCGACCGGTTGACCCAAAAACGGCACGTCGGAGAATTTGTACCGGTACTCCAGTTGCTGGCCCGGATGCACCACCTGTAGCGACTGGTCGTTGACACTGGCCAGCGGCCGGGCCAACGACAGCGCCTCGTTGAACTTGGTGACGATGTCGCGGCGCCGCGCCGCCAGCTCGGATTCCGCGGCACCGGCGCCGGCGATGAAATCGCGCAGCGACACCTTGCAGAACTCGGAGAACGCCTCGCCGGGACGCGCCACGTACAGCCGGGCCCGGTCCAGCAGCTCGGCGGGCCGGGGGTGGATGTCGTAGCGGGCCAGTGACGGCACCAGCGAGTTCTGCGTGTCCGGGTCGACGCCGAACGCCCGGGTCACCCAGTTCGCGGTGCGCTCCAGCAG
>NZ_MLQM01000327.1:0-1643 GCF_001854525.1 Mycobacterium talmoniae | reverse complement strand
ACAGGTCGTTCTCCGCTGCCACCACGGCGAGGATGTCGTTGAGCTTGCCGATCAGGTACCGCTGGAATTCGCGGGCTCCCAGCGGGGTGTCCAATTTTCGTGTCTTGACCGCGTTCTCGATGTCGATTTCCAGCTGCTCGAGTTGCTTCTTGCCGTCCTCGGTCGTCTTGTGCGCCTGCAGGATTGCCTCAAGCATTTGCCGATCGAATTCGGCGACGTCGGAGTTCAGCCGCGCCAGCGCGGCTTCGGCGTCTTTCATCGTCTCCGCTGCCGCACCGCTTTGCCGGTCATCGGCGGGCGGTGCCGACTCAGTCGGAGCCGGCGGGTCCGGCGCGGGGCCCGGCGGCGTGATCGGCGCCCCGGTGCTGGGGTCGAAGAGCCACGGTCGTTGCTGGTGGATCTTGGCGAGGATCGCGTCGAGTTGTTCGGGCGTCGCCACCACCGCCAGGGACGGCACCAAGGCGATGGCCACTTCGGTGGAGGTCAACCCGGCTTGCCAGGCGTCCTCCTGCCCGGTGCAGTTTTGCACGTGCTGCACCGCGGTGCGGACCTCGTCGGGCGTTGCCATCGGCTAGGTCAACACCAGCGCGCGGGGCGCGCGCCACGCATCAACCCCTCCATGGCGGTGACGGTACCCAGCGGTGATGCGCCCAACAATTCACCAACCGGCTTGGGGGTGGGCTGGCGCGTCAGCCCCCGCCCGTGGCCGAGTAGGCGGCGCGCAGCGCCTCGACCCGGTCCCGCTGCGTCGCGTCGAATTGGTGGGCTTCGGTGACCACGGCGAGGATTTCTCGCTGTTTGGCGATCAGGAACTTCTGAAATTCCCGCGCGCCCAACGCGGTATCGGCGGCGAATCCGGTCGGGTTGGCCACGCCAGCGTCGATCTCGGCGGCGACAGCGTCGAGCCGCTGGGCGCCCGCCACGGCCGCGGCGTGCGCAGCGGCGAGGACGTCGGTCAGGACGCGATCCGCCTGGGCTGCGCTGGCCCGCTGCGTTGCCAACGCGGCCCGCAACGCCTCGAGGGCGGCCGCCGAGGGGCCGATCTGCTGGGGCATCTGCCCACCGTACGCAGCTCACCGGACGGGCGACAACAACCGTGGTGGCTCACACCGGGCGCCGGATCTGCACGTGGGCACCCAATGGGCTGATCCGCACCGAGGCACCGGCATGCGGCGCTTCGACCACCAAGTTGTGGCCGATCGCCAGCTGCACGTGCCCGGCGTTGGGAAACACCAAGTCGCCGGGCCGGACCTGGCCACGCGGCACCGCGATGCCCTGGTGGATCTGCTGGTAAGTGGTGCGGTCCAGGTGCAGCCCCGCCTGCCCGTAGGCCCACTGCGTCAGGCCCGAACAATCGAACTGGTGCGGCCCGGCCGCGCCCCACACATAGGGCCGGCCCAGCCGCGACAGCGCGGCCCGCACCGCGATCCCGGCCCGGCTGTTGGCCGGCGGCAACCGCACCCCGTGCCGGTGCGGCACCCGGTACTGCAAGCCGCGCAGCGCGGCCCGGTGCCGTCGTGCCCGATGGCGCGCCCACAGCAGATGGGCCCGTTGGGCACGCAGCCGTGCCGCCCGGCGTCGCATCAACTCCCGCTGCGCCAAGGCGGTATCCGGGGTGGTGGCCGCGTCGGCGCGGGCCTCGT
>NZ_MLQM01000326.1:0-1660 GCF_001854525.1 Mycobacterium talmoniae | reverse complement strand
GCCGCCGGCGCTGCCCTACCCGACGCAGCACCGCCGGCAACGGGCGGTGGTGGCGGCGGTGATGGGGGTCGCGCTGCTGACCGCGCTGGTGGCGGTGACCGCCTACGTCGTGCACGACGACGAAGCGCCGGTGGCGATCTCAGAGGCGCAGGCCCGCACCGCGATTCAGGGCTACCTGGACGCGCTGTCCAAACGCGACATCCAGGCCATCGCCCGCAACACGCTGTGCGGCATCTACGACGCGGTGCGCGAGAAGCAGTCCGACGACGCGGTGGCCAAGCTGAACAGCGACGCGTTCCGCAAGCAGTTCTCCGAGGCCGAGGTGACCTCGATCGACAAGATGGTGTACCTGTCCAGCTACCAGGCCCAGGTGCTGTTCACCATGCGGGTGGTGGCCCCGGGCGGCAGCGCGTCCCGCGACACCCAGGGCGTCGCGCAGCTACTGGCCACCGACGGCAAGATCCTGGTGTGCTCCTATGTGCTGCACACCTCGGGAACCTACTGACGAAGCGTCAGTTGAACGAGTCGCCGCAGGCGCACGACCCGCCGGCGTTCGGGTTGTCGATGGTGAAGCCCTGCTTCTCGATGGTGTCGACGAAGTCGATCGAGGCGCCCTGCACGTAGGGGGCGCTCATCCGGTCCACCGTCAACGTCACGCCGCCGAACTCGGCGGTCAGGTCACCGTCGAGCGAACGGTCATCGAAGAACAGGTTGTAGCGCAGCCCCGCGCAACCCCCCGGCTGAACCGCGATCCGCAGCGCCAGGTCGTCGCGGCCTTCCTGGTCCAGCAGCGCCTTGGCCTTGGCCGCGGCGGCGTCGGTCAACGTCACGCCGTGGGTTGCGGTGGTCGACTGGTCCTGAACAGTCATTACTTCTCCCTACCGGTCCTGTATTCGAAATCGTGGGGTGGGTGCGCTCGGCGCGGATAGACCCACCTGATCAACGGTACCGTGTCGCGGCGCTATTCCCGAGTCAGCGGCTGCCCAGCTGCGCCGCGGTCGCCGAAGCCAGCCCCATCAGCTGGTTGGTGGCATCCACCATCGCCAGCCGCACCGAGCCGGCGTAGTCGGCGATGGCGCGGGCGGCCAGGATGCCGGCCGCGGCCAGTCCGGGCTCGTCCAGGCCGATCTGACCGGCCAACACCAGCACCGGGACGCCGCGGGCCCGGGCGGTGTTGGTCAGCGCACCGACCACCTTGCCGTGCAGCGACTGCTCGTCGAACCGGCCCTCCCCGGTGATGATCAGGTCGATGCCGTCGATCTCGGCGGACAACCCGGTGTGCTCGGCGACGATCGCCGCCCCGGATTGGCGCACCCCGCCCAGCGCCAGCAGCGCCGCCCCGATCCCGCCGGCGGCGCCGGCGCCGGCTTCGGCGCTGACCGCCCGCCCGGCCGCCGCATCCAATTCAACCGCCCAGTCCTGCAGCCGGTGCTCCAGCGCGGCCACCGCGGCGTCGTCGGCGCCCTTCTGCGGGCCGAAGATGCGCGCCGCCCCCCACGGCCCCAGCAGCGGGTATTCCACGTCGGAGGCGGCGATCAGCTCCACCCCGGCCAGCCGCGCCCGCCCGGCCGCCAGCCCGCCGAGTTCCTCCACCAGGCCGCGGCCGCCGTCGGTGCAGGCGCTGCCGCCCAACCCGACCACGATCCGGGCCACCCCGGCC
>NZ_MLQM01000325.1:0-1661 GCF_001854525.1 Mycobacterium talmoniae | reverse complement strand
CGACACCAACGTAACTGGTTTTAGTCAAGGGGTTGGGGGGCCTGCCCGTTCCTCGTCTCTACGTAGTCCGTCAAGCGGGGTCTGATTTTTCCCCGACAGCGTGCAATCGAGTTTGGTGAGGAAGGGGCGGGGCCTGCTCAGGGTGTCGGTCGAGGTGGTCCTCTACGCCGAGTGGAGCTTGGCCCCAACCTAGTGGGTTGGCTTGGGGATTGGTGTTGGGTTAGGCGGCGGTGGGGTGTTTGGCGGCGCTGGCTATGGCGGCGTTCCAGGGGGTGCGTTGGACGGTGATGACGTGGATCTGGCGTAGCAGCGCGGCGGCGATGGCGGCTCGGGCCTGTCCGGGGGTGAGTCGGTTGTGTTCTCGGGTTGTCAGGTGCTGGTAGCGGGCGGCCATGACCGGGTTGTGCGAGAGTGCGCCCCACACGGCGCGCCAGGCGGCCAGCCGGAGCCGGGGCCGGCCTCGTCTGGAGATTCGGGAGCGTCCGGTCATGGTGCCACTGGTGTCTTCTCGTGGGCATAATCCGGCGTGTTTGGCCAGTGCGCGAGGGTTGGTGAATCGGGTGGGGTCACCGGTTTCGGCCAAGATGCTGGCCACCCCCAGCACGCTGACGCCAGGAATGGTGCCGGCTATCTGGGTCAGTCCAAGTTCGTCGATGATGGCCAGCATGCGATCTTGCACTTGGGCCAACCGGGTCTTGGTGGCATGCCAGTCTGCCAGCACCCATCGGGCGCGTCGCAGTGCACCGCGGCGTTGCGCGATGACTCCGGCCGAGTCGGTCAGCGCGGCGTAGACGGCGTAGGCGATGCGCTGGCAGGGGCCCTGTTTTGCCCCCCAGCGGGGCAGTTCGCGGCGTATCGCGGCCTCAAACCGCTTATAGCTGCGGTGGGCCGGCCGCTCGAGATGGCCGTCATAGCAGTCGAGCACTGCGGCCAGGGTCGCGCACCACGTGATCGAGTCGAACGGCTCGGCTGCTGCGGTCAGTACGGCCGGCCAAGCGCATTCGAGTAAGTCGCGCAGCTGCTGGCGACACGTGGTGGCGGTGGTGATCAACTGATCGCGGTAGGCACCCAGGTGGCGCAACTCCGCCCAAGCTTCATCGGGACGCTCAGGCACATAGCAGTGCAGCTCGGTGACCAGTCGCGCGATCAGTACCGCGTCCTTGTCGTCGGTCTTATCCCGGGTGTAATCCTCTGTTTGTCGTGCCTGCCCTACCAGCAGCGGCTGCACACACACCAGCGTCATATCCCGTTCGGCGGCAAGTTGGTCGAGCACCCGCCAGCGGTGCCCGGTGGGCTCACAGGCGATCGTCGCATCAGCGAAGCCCCGTTTGCGGGCCTGCTCGCGAGCCCAGTCCAGCACCGGGCCCAGCTGCCAGGCCCTGGCTTTGACCCGCTGACGCTTCAGTACCCGGGAATCGTGATCAACCAGCACCGCGACCTGCTTGTGATCGGCCAAATCGATGGCAAAGACCGCGTTATCGACCGGGACCAGCTCACGCAATGCCGCCAACTTGGCATTGCGACGTTTGTCACCACGCGACAGACCACTATCCTCAACCATGACGTCCTCCTCGGTGTATTGGGATACCAAGCCCGTCAACGACACCAGGAGGACGTCTTTTTGATCAACATTTATCGACATAGCCCTCTTACTACGCCGG
>NZ_MLQM01000324.1:0-1665 GCF_001854525.1 Mycobacterium talmoniae | reverse complement strand
ACCATGAGCACCGCCAGCACCGCCAGCCGCAGCAGCGAGCCCGGACCGCCGTGTTCGGTCAGGGCCGCCAATCCCAGCAGCCGATCCGCCACGTAGGCGACCAGCCCGGCCAGCAGCGATGCCGCGACGGTGACCAGGATGGTGCGCACCACCGTGAGGTCGACCAGCTGCCCCCCGGATGGGCGCAGGGTGCGGCGCAGCAGGTAGTAGCCGACCACGGCGCCGGCCAAGAATCCCAGGCCGTTGGCCAGACCCAGGTATCCGGCGACCAGATCCGGGTTGTCGGTCACGTGCGGGGCGATCAGCGACGCGATGATCTTGACGGTGGTGATGACGACGACGATGGTGATCGGCGTCCAAGGCTGCTGGCGGGCGTAGAAGACCCGCAGCTGCAGCAGCACCAGCGCGTACGGAATCAACGTGAACGCCGACAGCGAGATCGCCGCGCCCAGGTAGCCGGCGTCGACGTCGCCGAAGTTGCCGTAGGCGAACAGTGCGCTGCCCAAGGCGGGGCCGCCGACGGTCATCAACGCCACCGCCGGAATCAGCGTGATCATGGTCAGCCGGGTGGCCAACGACAGGTCACCGAGCACGGCGGGGGTGTCGTCGGCGGCGGCGTTCCGGCTCAGCCGCGGCATCACCACGGTCAGCACCGTCACCCCGACCAACCCGAACGGCAGCATCAACACCAGCCAGGTGTAGCTGTAGATGGCCGGCCCGGAAGCGGCTGCGGTGGCGGCGATCTGGTTGGTGACCACCAGGCCGACCTGGCTGATCAGGACGTAGAGCACCATCGCGGCGGCCATCGCCCCGAACTGTTTGAGCCGCGCGTCGATTCCCCACAGCGGCCGCAGGCTAATGTGCTGGCGGGCGAGCGCCGTCAGCAGCACCGCCATCTGGGCGACCACCCCGAGCGTGGTGCCGACGCCCAGCACCAACAGCTTGGCGTTGCCCATCCGCACCGGATCCACCGACAGTTCGCCCGGCACCGCCAGATACAGCACCAGCGTGCTGATCGCGACCACGTTGTTGATCACCGGGGCCCACGCCGGCGGCCCGAATACGTTGCGGTTGTTCAGGATCGCCATGAACACCGAGGACAAGCCGTAGAACACCACCTGCGGTAACAGCAGGTAGGCGAGCGCGACGGTCAACGGCTCGTTGACCTGCGGATCGCGGCCCAGCATCAGCCGGACCAGCAGCGGGGCCGCCGTCACCGACAGCAGCGTGACCACCAGCAGCATCGTCGCGGCCAGCGTGACCAGCCGCCGGACGAAGGCCGCCCCCCGGTCGGCGTCGTCGCGTTCGGCGCGGGCCAGCACCGGGATGAAGATCGCGGTGAAGGTCTCCTCCAACACCAGCGCCGAGATCAGGTTCGGCAACTGGTTGGCCACCGAGAAGGCGCTGGACAGCGCCGCGCCCAGGATCGCGGCCAGCAGCACGATCCGGATGAAGCCGGTGATCCGGCTGACCAGCGTCGCCAGCGCCATGCCCCAGGACCGCGACACCACCGCCGCGTCGGACAGTTCCGCGCGCCGCGGCGCCGGGAGCCGCTGATGCGGGGCGCTCATGCCGGGGGCTCCTCGTCGCCGGCGGGCCGCTCGGCACGGTGGCGGCCTGGGTGCGTCGCCTCCGCCGGGTCGGGGCGGTCCAGGGCGGCGGGGG
>NZ_MLQM01000323.1:0-1695 GCF_001854525.1 Mycobacterium talmoniae | reverse complement strand
GCTCCCAGGTCAGCGCGGCGACCGGGTCGACGGTGCCGGCCCCGACCAGGGTGGACGGCCGATGCGCCGCATTGTGCGCGGCGCGGGTCAGGCGGTCCACCACCTCGGTCGCGCGCAGCCCCGGGTACTTACTGCGCACCAGCGCCGCGATACCGGCCACGTAGCCGGTCGCGTAGCCGGTTCCGCTGAGCGGCACCAGCTTTCGCTTGTCGCCGGGCAGCGCGTTGGCCAGCCCACCGTCGTCGCGGTTGCTCACCGACACGATGTTCTCGCCGGGCGCGGCGATACCGACCCACGGCCCGGCCATGGTGAACGGTGACGGGTGGCCCGCGGCACCCAGCGACGCCACCGACAGCACGTAGGGCTGCCACCACGACGGCACCGACACCGAGGTGACCCCGGCCCAGTTGTGCGGATCATCCGGGCGGCTCAGGTCGGTCGGCGGATTGGAGTCGCAGGCGGTGCCCGCGCCGGCCGCCCCGGTGCGGCCCACGTCGCCGGCCGCGGCCACGATCACCGCGTCCTTGTCCACCGCCGCGTAGCGCAGCGCGGCGCCCAGCGCCGTCTGGTCGACGGGGCGGTCGGTGGGCAGGCAGGTCACGGTCGGAATGGTGATCACCCGGGCGCCCAGGTCGGCGGCGTGCACAATCGCCCGGCTCAACGCGTCCACGTCGACGGCCGCGCGGGCCAGCGCCGGGTCCTCCCCGCCGCCGCCCTTGGGCGAGAGCGTCGCCGAGGTCACCCGCATCGACAGCAGTCGCGCCGCCGGCGCCACCCCGGTGAACCCGTCGTCGCCGGGCTGCCCGGCGACGATCCCGGCGATCAGGGTGCCGTGCCCGTCGCAGTCGGTGAGCCCGTCGGTCGTCGCCAGGTAGTCACCGCCGGCATCGACGGCCGGCAGCCGGGGTCCCGGCCGCACCCCGGTGTCCAGGATGGCCACGGTCTGGCCTTCGCCGCGGGAGAACTGAAACGCCGCAGGAAGGTTCATCAGCTGCTGAGCGGCGGTGGCCGTCCCGGGTTGGGTGCCGGGCAGCACCGCGGCGGCAACGCAGTCGCCGCGTTGATCCATCGGCGCCACCGGACCCGGGGCGCCGTCCGGCGGGGGCACCGCCTGGTCGACTTGCGGCGGGCTGATCGCCAGCGCCGGTGCGCTGGCCAGCAGTGCGGTCAAACCCACTGCCAGCCAGGGTAATACGACACGTTTCATCGATTGAGCACCAAGGTGAACAGGCCGACCAGGTAGGCCATCACCGGGATCAGCGAGGCGTCCAAGGTGGACGCCAGGAAACCCACCAGCCGCCGCATCGGCAGCGAGTAGCTGTCCGGGGAGGCGATCGTCGGGTTCAGTGCGGCCACCGCCCACACCAGCACCAGCACCGCCAGCACCAGCAGCGCAGCGCCGGCGGCGAGGTAGCGTCCGGTCGCGGCGTAGCAGACCAGCAGCACCGCCGCGGCCAGGAACGGCTGGGCCAACAGCCATGCCTTGCAGGCGGCCGAATCCCACACCCGGGCACGCAGAATGGACGCCAGGCCGACGGCACCGACCAGATACCAGCCGACGACGGCGACGGTCTCGGGCCGCGCCGCGACCGCCACCGTGCCCAGCACGCTCAGCAGCACCCCGCCGGCGATGAAGCCGTTTTGGTGGGCGTCGGACAGCCGCACCCGGCGCGGCAGATCCTCCAGCACCCGCGT
>NZ_MLQM01000322.1:0-1736 GCF_001854525.1 Mycobacterium talmoniae | reverse complement strand
GCTGGGCGGTGCCGCAGCCGCGGCGGCCGAGGCGCCCAAGCCGGCCGCGGGTGCAGGCGCCTCAGCTGCGGGCTTAGGTGCTTCGGGGGCCGGCTTGGGCGGCTCGGGCGCCGGTTTGGGCGCGGCGGGCTTGGCCGGGGCCGGGGCGGCCTTGGCGGCCGCGCCGTTGCCGGAGGGCTTCGCCGCCGCGGGCTTGCCGCCGCCGAACGATTCGCGCAGGCGACGGGCGACGGGGGCTTCCACCGTCGACGATGCGGATTTAACGAATTCGCCCTGCTCGCTTAGCCGAGCGAGGACTTCCTTGCTGGTAACACCGAGTTCCTTGGCCAACTCGTGTACGCGGGCCTTTGCCACTACTTCTCCTGTCCATGAGGCGACAGCGGTGGTGGGGCCGCGCCTCGGGTTTAGCTATGACGCATGGTCATCGGGACTTCACGGTGTGCTCATGTTCTTCGCTACCTGTTCTCTGTATCCGTGGCGGCGAGCGCGTTGAGGTGCTCGACCACCGCGGAGCTGTCCGGTGAACCGGCGATCCGTAGCGCCCGCCCGAAAGCTCGCCGTCGGATCGCTTCGTTCGCGCACTGCAGGGCGGGATGCAGCCATGCGCCCCGCCCCGGCAGATTACCCGCTGTATCAACGATCACGGAATAGGTGCCGTTCCCGGTTGATGCAGCAACTACGCGAAGCAGTCCGACCGCCAACTCTCGTTTCCGGCAGCCGACACACGTTCGCACCGGTCCTTCGGGGCGGCGGTGCTGTCGCGAGTCAACGGCCGGATTCTCGCGCTGGATCACGGCTCAGTCTACCTATACGCCGGGGGTGCTCCGAACCACCTATCGGTGAGGTGACGAGGACCTACTGCGCCCGTTTCGCCACCTTCCCGATCGAGGGTCGGACGCGACGTTCCCGCTGGGCCCCGCACAACGACCCTGCCGGCCGCATCGGCGGCTACCGCGGCCGCTGCCCGTCGCCAAACCCCAAGGTCAGCGATGTAAACGGCGCCGGCTCCGGCGTCACGGCTGGGTCTGCAGCCGCGCCTGGATCTCGGCGACCCGCTCGGCGCTGAGCCCCCACGGATCGTCGAGCCCCAGGACGCTATCCAGATCCCACATCACGCAGCTTTCGCCGGGCCTCGCCACCAGCGACCAGGCCACCACGGTGCGGCCCAGTTGGGTGTCCCGGGAATCCGCCGCTGCGGCAACCCGCGCGGGTGCGCCGCCGTCGGGGTGGTGGTGCAGAAACCGGCCGTAGGCCGCATCGCAGAACGCCGCATACCGCGCGGTGCACAAAATGAATCCGTGCCAGGCCTCGTCGATCGCGCGTGACGGCATCCCGATGACCTGGTCGTCGCGCAGCGCCACGCCGCAGCAGCGCAGCCATTGGCGCAGCCCCGTGTCGATGAGTGCGCGCGGCTGCCACGGACAGGTCTTGAACACCGCCTCGGGCAGTTCGAGGTTCGCGACAGCGGCCGCGGTCTGTTCCGGACTGGCGAACCTCCGACGAAACCTCAACCTATCCCCCGTCGGCGTGGTCACCATTTGTTCATCTAGCGCGGTTAGCGGCGCCACTTAGCATGCCAGCATGGGCGTAACCATGCTGATAGTCGGCGGGACGATCCTGGTGATCATCGTCATCCGGACGTTGGCCCAGCCGCAGGACCGCTCCCGCCCGCGCCGCAACCTCTGGGATGCGGGTTACAGCGGCGATGACAGTGGGGGTGGTCACCACGGCGGGCA
>NZ_MLQM01000321.1:0-1814 GCF_001854525.1 Mycobacterium talmoniae | reverse complement strand
AGCGACAGGGAAACGCCCGGACCCATCCCGAACCCGGAAGCTAAGCCTGCCAGCGCCGATGATACTACCCACCCGGGTGGAAAAGTAGGACACCGCCGAACACAACCACAAGCCCTGTGCCCCCCAAAACCAATTTGGGGGGCACAGGCATATCTATACCTAGCCATTAATTGTGGCGTTCTGGAAGGCGGCCGTATCCTTTGGCGAGAGCAGGACAGCCGACGGGAAACGGAAGGCATCAGGTGGTCAAAGACACCCAAGGCGGCAGCACACAGCGGCGCGGCCGGCCCACGGGCGGCACTGGCGCCGGCGGGGGCCGGCGCGGACCCCGCGACCAACGCCCCGACCGGCCGCGTCGAGCACAGCCGTCGCAGGCCACCGAGGAGCGGCCGCGCCGGGACGGGCCGGCGATCCCGCCAGAGGTGGAGGCCAAGCAGCTGGCGCCCGAGATCCGGCGGGAGCTCAGCACCCTGGACCGCGGCACCGCCGATGCGGCGGCGCGGCACCTGGTGGCGGCCGGCGAACTGCTCGACGACGACCCCGAAGCCGCGCTGCAGCACGCGCGGGCGGCGCGGGCCCGCTCGGCGCGGATCGCGGCGGTGCGGGAAGCCGTCGGCATCGCGGCCTACCACTGCGGTGACTGGGCTCAGGCGTTGGCCGAACTGCGCGCGGCCCGCCGGATGGGCAGCAAATCGTCGCTGCTGCCGATGATTGCCGACTGCGAACGCGGCCTGGGCCGCCCGCAACGGGCGATCGAGCTGGCCCGCGGCGAGGAGGCCGCCCAACTGTCCGGCGACGAGGCCGACGAACTGCGGATCGTCACCGCCGGCGCCCGCGCCGACCTCGGTCAGCTGGAGCAGGCACTGACCCTGCTGTCCACCCCGCAGCTCGACCCCACCCGCACCGGCACCACCGCGGCCCGGCTGTTCTACGCCTACGCCGACACCCTGTTGGCGGTGGGCCGGGCCGAGGAGGCGATCCAATGGTTCGTGCGCTCGGCGGCCGCCGACACCGACGGGGTCACCGACGCCGAGGACCGGATCAGCGAGCTGAGCTGACGTGATCACCCTGGCGCAGGGCCACGACTGCCTGCTGATCGACCTGGACGGCACGGTGTTTCGGGGCAGCGAACCCACCGCCGGCGCGGTCTACGCGCTGGAGCAGGCCCGCCCGCACAGCCGCACCCTGTTCATCACCAACAACGCGTCCCGCAGCGCCGAGCAGGTCGCCGGCCACCTGCGCGAACTGGGGTTCACCGCGGCCGCCGAGGATGTGGTCACCAGCGCCCAGACCGCGGCCCACCTGCTGGCCGCGCAGCTGCCGGCCGACGCCCGGGTGCTGATCGTGGGCACCGAGTCGCTGGCCGACGAAATCGCGGCGGTCGGGCTGCGGCCGGTGCGCCGCTGGGACGACGATCCGGTCGCGGTGGTCCAAGGACACTCCACCGACACCGGCTGGGCCGACCTGGCCGAGGCGGCGTTGGCCATCCGGGCCGGCGCGCTGTGGATGGCGGCCAACGTCGATCGCACCCTGCCCTCGGAGCGGGGTCTGCTGCCCGGCAACGGATCCATGGTGGCGGCGCTGCGTGCGGCCACCGACGCGGAACCCCGGGTCGCCGGCAAGCCGTCGCCGACCTTGATGACCGATGCGTTGGCCCGCGGCGACTTTCACACCCCGCTGGTCGTCGGCGACCGGCTGGACACCGACATCGCCGGCGCCAACGCCGCCGGGCTACCCAACCTGATGGTGCTCACCGGGGTGAACACGGCCCGCGACGCGGTATACGCTGCGCCCGCCGAACGCCCCACCTACCT
>NZ_MLQM01000320.1:0-1887 GCF_001854525.1 Mycobacterium talmoniae | reverse complement strand
CTCCAGGGTCGCGGTGATCTGGGTGGCCAGCTCCCGGGTGGGTGCCAACACCAGGCCCGTCGGTCGGCTGGGCCGGCGTGGGGTGTCGGCGAGCCGGGTCACCAGCGGCAGCGAAAACGCCAGCGTCTTGCCGCTGCCGGTCTTGCCGCGGCCCAGCACGTCGCGGCCCGCGAGACTGTCCGGCAGGGTCGCGACCTGGATGGGAAACGGGCTGGTGATGCCGCGCTCGGCGAGCACCCGCACCAGCGGCCCGGGCACGCCGAGGTCAGCGAAGGATGAAGTTGTGGTCATGTGGGGCATGCCTTTCCGGCATCGGTTGCCCGCATCGCCGCGACGACGGCGTCCGGCGGATGAGAGCACAAGGTGGCGAGATTGCCGGTGGGCAAAATCGATCGCCGCGAGAAGAGCTTGTGCGGATGCAGCGCACCGGTCCGCGGTTGGGGCCGAACGGGTGACTAAGCGTTCCACGACGTATTGGCGCCATCGGTGACGCCAACGTTGCCGCTCAGCCTACCGACCCACCGCGAGCAGACGCAAAATCGCACGTTCGAGGCCCGAATCGTGCGATTTTGCTGGGGGTACCTCCCGCTTGCGGGGGACTGCTCGCGGCCACCCGACGAGGGCCCGTGATTACGCATCGCCAGGCGGGCGGCGGGCCCGCCAACCCGGCCGGTGTGTGAAAGCTAGGACACCTCAACGCTTTTTCGGGTGCAGCGAGGCTTCCACCGCTGAGGGATGCTCCGCCTTGGCGCGCTTGGCGGCGCGCTTTTCCTTCAGCGACTTGCCGGGCTTTTTCGACGTGATGTGCCGGGGCGACTTGTCAGACACGGCGGACCCCCTCATAGGCCTGGTTGGTCCCGATCCACCGAGCCTACGCTCGCGTTCGCCGAGCGGCCGGTCGCGAGCAGACACAGATTCGCACGTTCGGGCACCGAATCGTGCGAATCTGTGTCTGCTCGCGGCCCACCCGGCGGGTCAGAACGTGGCGAACTCGCGGACGCTGGCGGCCAGCGCCGCGGGCACCCGGGCCTTGACCCGGGTGCCGCCGGCGCCGTGCTCGGTGGCGTCCACCCGGCCCTCGTTGTGCAGCCGGGCCACCAGATCGCCGCGGTCATAGGGGATGGTCACGTCGACGGTGGTGTCGGTGGAGGCCACCAGCTCCCCCATCCGCTGCCGCAGCCGGTCCACCCCGTCGCCGGTGTGCGCCGACACGAACACCGCCTCGGGCAGCGCCCGGCGCAGCTGCGCCAACGCCAAATCCCCGGCGGCGTCAATCTTGTTGACCACCAACAGTTCCGGCACCGACTGATGCCCGACGCCGTCGTACTCGGCGATCACCTCGCGCACCACCTGGCGCACGGCGTCGATCTGGGCCAGCGGGTTGGCGTCGGCGCCGTCCACCACGTGCACCAGCAGGTCGGCGTCGGCGACCTCCTCCAGGGTGGAGCGGAACGCCTCGACCAGCTGGGTGGGCAGGTGCCGCACGAACCCGACGGTGTCGGTCAGCACGAACGGCCGGTCGTCGTCGAACTGCCCGCGCCGGGTGGTGGGTTCCAGCGTCGCGAACAGCGCATCCTGCACCAGCACCCCGGCCCCGGTCAGCGCGTTGAGCAGGCTGGACTTGCCGGCGTTGGTGTAGCCGACGATCGCGATCGAGGCCACGTCGCTGGCCCGCCGGCGGCTGCGCTGGGTGTCGCGGACCTGCTTCATCGCCTTGATGTCGCGGCGCAGCTTGGCCATCCGCTCCCGGATGCGGCGACGGTCGGTTTCGATTTTGGTCTCGCCGGGCCCGCGCAGCCCCACCCCGCCGCCGCTGCCGCCGGCGCGGCCACCGGCCTGCCGCGACATCGACTCACCCCAGCCCCGCAGCCGCGGCAGCATGTACTC
>NZ_MLQM01000319.1:0-1973 GCF_001854525.1 Mycobacterium talmoniae | reverse complement strand
CCCCCAACCCGATGATGAACTGCTCGACCCCCGGTTCGACGTGTGCGGCCGCCCGCCGCCACGCACCCGTGACCCGATCCACTTCGCCAAAGCGCCCGGTGAGCGCCAGCGCCCAACACGTGGGCATGGCCGCCCACATCGTGGCCAACGGCAGATCCGAGCCGCACAGCGCCAGCCCCGCATCGGCGGTCGTCACAACGTCGCCGGACAGGCACGCAAACGACAGCTCCAGGGCCGAGACCAGACCAACCAGCGCCGCCGAATCGACCCGAGGCTTCACGTTCGCGATCACCGCTCGCGCGTCGTCGACCCGCCCGCAATCGAAGAACAGGTTCATGGCCCGCACGCAGCCCCACCGCGCGGTCAGCAGCTCATTGCCCGCGTCGGGTTCGACACCGCCGAGCACCGCCTCGGCCTCATCGCCGCGGCCCAGCCAACTGAGTGCCTCACCCAGCACCAGCGCCGCCGGCAGACCACCGCCGCGCTCGAACGCGAACCGGCTCAGCTCCTCGGCAAAAGCGAAATTCGAGACGGTCATCGCGCTTTGCGCCGCATCGGTGATCACGTTTAGGTCCGGCGGCATGTCGCTGCGCATCATGAACTGGGCCAGCCGGATCCGGCCGCGCACATCGGGCAACCTCAGGCGCTTGCCCCCGGCTCGCAGATGCTTCAGAAAAGCTTGGGCCAGCACGGTATTGAGTTGTCGTGACCGCACCGCTCCGGCCAGCCGGATCGCCGCCTCGCCCACGATGGGGTGATTTAACTGCGCCACGGCACCGGCCCCGTCGACAAGCAGCTGGATCAGGCCACGGCGCTCCAGGCGGGCCACCGCGTCGGCGTCGCACAGCCCGCGCAGCACCTCCCAGTCCACCAGCTCCCCGGTCGCCAGAATCTCCACCGCCTCCAATTCCTCCGGGGCCAGGGAGCGTAGCCGGAACTCCAGCAGGTCGTTGAGTTCGTCGTCGCCGTGCAACGGGCCGTGAAGTCGCCACCCGGTCTCGGTGCGCACCAGCACGCCGCTGTCCCGACCGGCGCTCAGTAGACCGCGCAGCAGCAACACATTTCCCGCGGTCCGGCGGTACAGCTCGTCGACCAGCTGGCTGTTGACGGCGCCGCCGAGCACCGCGCGGGCAAGTTCCTCGGTTTGTGCCCGGCTGAACGCGGTGATCTCCATGCGGTGCAGCAGTTGCTCTTTCCACAATGCGGTCACCGCGTCGGCCACGGCCTCCCCGGAGCGGATCGTGGTGATCAACCGGGCCGCGCCCCCGGCCGCCAGCTGGTAGACCAGCGACGCCGACAGCGGGTCGAGCAACTGGGCGTCGTCGACGACGAGGACGAGGTTCTCTTCCCGCTCCAAGGTCTTGTGGGCAGCGGCCAGCATGGTGGCGGGGGCGGCCGGGCCGTCGACGGTCACCGACCGCGAGAACGCGCCCAGTGGTACGGCCCGGCCCGCCTCGGTGCCCAGCACGAACCGCACGGTGTGCCGCTCCGATTCCAGGGTGCGGGCGAGCGCGCGGGCCAGGGTCGACTTGCCGACCCCGGATTCCCCCACCAACACCACCCCGCGACGTTGCGTGTCGCCGCCGAATGCACTCAACGCGCGACGCAATTCGTCGTCGCGAGCCACTATCGGCCAGTCCGAGGCGCGTCTGGACTCGGCGTACATCGGAACCCCCAGGGTGCTGGGTCACCGCTCCGCGCCCAGATTTTACGCTGGGGTCCCCGAGCCCAAGGGGCGTTCAACGGGTTGCGGGCGCCGCGGCGTTAGCTGGGGTGATCCGGTTTGAGGAGATCGATGAGCTGCTCGCGGGTGTTGATGCCGAGTTTGGCGAAAATCCGGTACAGGTGCCCGTCGATGGTGCGCACCGACACGATCAGCCGATCCGCGATCTGACGATTCGACCACCCCGACGCCACCAGGGTGGCGATCTCGCGCTCCCGCTCGGTGATCGGCAACGGCCGCGCCGCGGCCA
>NZ_MLQM01000318.1:0-2015 GCF_001854525.1 Mycobacterium talmoniae | reverse complement strand
CCCCCCCCCGCCCCGGGCTGCGGCCCGACCCCGAGGTGCTGGTGCAGCGCATCGCGGCGGCCGAGACGCTGTTGGGTTGCTAGGGCGCTCGCTCGAACACGGCCTCGGCGGCCACCGTGGTCGTCTTGCCGACCACGCCGAACTTGTTCCAGTCCAGGCCGAACCGGGCCCGCTGGAGCTTGGTCTTGGTGGAGACCCGAACCGAGCCGTCGTCGAGGGTGACCACCGTGACCGGCAGCGGAAGTTCGTGGGTGGCGCCCCTGATCGCGACCCGGGCTCCCAGCTCGGCGGCGTTGCCGGGTCCGGGTTCGACCGCGGTGACCGCGACGCTGATCTCGGGGAACCGCTCGACGTCGAAGAAATCGGCCGAGCGCAGGTGGTCGTCACGTCTGCGGATGCCGGTGCGCAGCGATGCGGCCTGGATGTCGATGCGGCCGAACACCGCGCCTTTGCCGGTGATTTGGGCGTCGCCGCTGACCTCGCCGAACCGGCCTTTGACGTTCCACAGGCCCCACATCGTGCGGGTGCTGAAGGTGAATGCCGAGCGATCCGGAACCAGGTTCCACACCCCGGCGGTGTCCGGGTCGTTGAGCAGCGTCTCCAGCGTGGTCATAAGCACCCTCCCGTGTATCTAGTTGAGCAGCGGAGCCAGGTCGGCCGGGTCGAAATACTCATCGATGCGACTGATTAGGTAGTTTGCCCCGAATTTGGCGACCAGGCAGACCCGCAGGGCCAGCGCTTCGCCGGTGCTGGTGCGGGTGGCGTGCAGGATGTGCTGCTGGACGAACCCGCCGACGAAGCCGTCCGCGGGGTCACTGGCGAAGACCTGCCGGTCGAAGATCTGGTAGCGCCGGTCGGTGGTCCGGTTGATGAACCAGGCCAGCACCCGCAGCGCGTGTTCCTTGTCGTCGTCGCCGCTGGCGCCGCTGCGCCACACCGCCACGTCCCGGTCGAAGACCTCGTTGAGGATCCCCAGGTCACTTTGCTCGATCGCGGTGAACAGGTGGTCGGCGACGTCGATGATGGCCTGTGCGTTGACGGTGGACATGGACCGCTCCTAAATGTCGTAGCCGGGATGGGCCACCGCTAACCGCTGCCGCACCAGGCTGCGCAGACAGGCGGTGACGGCGTCGGCGCGCTCATCGAGGTCGCCGGCCCGGATGGCGGCGGCCAGGGCGGCCTCGTCGGCGAAGCCCAGGTCGGCCAGCGCGGCGCGGGTCGGGGAGTCCTCGGGCTGCAGCAGCTCCCGTTCCACGATGCGCAGCGCGTTGGCGGCCACCCGCGCGTGGAAGTTGACCTGCCCCTCGGTCGCTTGGCGGACATCGGTCTCCAGGAATTCGGCGGCCGCCGCCACCAGCTCGGCCGCGGTCGGCCGGCCGTGCACCCAGCGCTGACCGGTCATCTCGGGCCGCCTTCCTCCAGCAGCTGCAGCAGATCCCATTCGGTCTCGCAGACCCGGCGACCGATCGTCGCCAACTCCACCGACCGGGTCTGCCCGCTCAGGTGGCGCTCGGCCTGGTAGCGGCAGATGACCCCCCAGCGCAACGTGGCCAGCACCAGCCACCAGTGAAACACCGACCGGTCGACGGTTGTCGCGCTGGCCTGCTCGTAGGCGGCCAGGAAGTCCTCGACGCTGCCCAGGCCGCCGGCACCGCGGTCGGCCGGCGCCCCGAACCGCCAGGCCCGGATGCAGAACCAGGCCAGGTCCTCGTGCGGGTCGCCCTCATGCACCAGTTCCCAGTCCAGCACGGCCGCCAGATCGTGGCCGTCGATGATGAGGTTGCCCATCCGGTAGTCGCCGTGCACCAGGCGCGGCGGGGACGGGGGCGGGCGGTGCGCGGCCAGCCAGCGAAACGCCCATTCGAAGGTCGCGGTGGTGTCGCCCATCGCGTCGAGGCGGTCTCGCCAGGCGTCGAGCTGATCCTCCATCGGCAGACCCGCGCAGGCCTCGGCGCGGTGGATCGCGGCCAGGGCCCGCGCGCACTGCCGCAGCAGCCCGTCCCGCGCATCCTGGT
>NZ_MLQM01000317.1:0-2035 GCF_001854525.1 Mycobacterium talmoniae | reverse complement strand
TGGCAGGCGCAGTGGAATCAGGCGATGGAGGAGTTGGTGCGCGCGTATGCGGCGATGGCGGGCACCCATGAGTCCAACACGTTGGCCATGCTTGCTCGGGATAACGCCGAAGCCGCCAAATGGGGCTAATGCCGTGACCTGTAGTTCATCGAGATCGACGCTGGCGCGGGGTAAGTCGACAGACCCTCGCGCTGGCGTCGATCTCGGCACCGCCGCCGGGGAGCGTCCCGATGGGGCGTGAACCTAACGCCGCGGAACTGACCGTCGAGCAGGCCTGGTTCATCGCGGAAACCATTGGGGCCGGGATGTTTCCGTGGGTGCTGGCGATCACCATGCCCTACACCGACACCGCGCAGCGGCCGGCGTTCGTCGAACAGCAGACCGCCGAGCTGACCCGGATGGGCGTGATGTCGCCGGAGGGCGTCGTCAACTCGGCCGTGGCCGACTGGATCCGGGTGGTGTGCTTCCCGGAGCGCTGGCTAGACCTGCGCTACGTGGGACCCGGCGCGTCCGGGGAGTCCAACGATCTGCTGCGCGGCATCGTGGCGCGGCGCGGCCGCAACACCGTGGTGGCGCTGCGCAACGCGCAACTGGTCACGTTCACCGCGATGGAGATCGACGACCCGCGCGCGCTGGTCCCGGTGCTCGCGGCGGGCCTGGCCCACCGGGCGCCCGCCCACTTCAGCGAGTTCACCCTGCCGGCCCGGGTCGGGGTCCGAGCCGACGAACGGCTACGCGCGGGTGCCCCGCTGGCCGACGTTCTGGAATACCTGGGCATCCCATCCTCGGCGCGGGCAGTGGTGGAATCGGTGTTCACCGGCCCGCGCAGCTACGTCGAGGTTGTCGCGGGCTGCGACCACGACGGTCAGCACACCACCACCGAAGTCGGGATGAGCATCGTCGACACCACGGCGGGCCGGATCCTGGTCAGCCCGTCGCGGGCCTTCGACGGCGAGTGGGTCTCCACCTTCAGCCCCGGCACCGAGTTCGCGATCGCCACCGCGATCGACCAGTTGACCGCCGACCTGCCGGGCGGCCACTGGTTCCCCGGCCAACGGCTGGCCCGAGATTTCACCACCCAGCGGTCCTAGCAGAAAAAGAAGAGAGCACTCATGTCTGAAGCCCCGGTGATGTCCGGCGCCGTCATGCCCATCGTCCGCGTCGCCATACTCGCGGAAAGCCGGCTGAGCGAAATCGCGCTGCCCGCGGAGCTGCCGCTCCGCGAAATCCTGCCCGCGGTACAGCGTTTGGTCGCCCCCGACACCGACGAGGCCGAGCCCGGCGCCGACCCGGTCGGTGCCGCCCGGCTGAGCCTCGGCCCGATCGGCGGCGCGCCGTTCAGCCTGGATGCCAGCCTGGACACCGTCGGCGTGGTCGACGGCGACCTGTTGGCGCTGCGGCCGGTCCCGGTCGGCCCGGCCGCCCCCGGCATCGTCGAAGACATCGCCGACGCCGCCGTCATCTTCTCGGCCTCCCGGCTCAAGCCGTGGGGCACCGCACACATCCAGCGCGGCGCGCTGGCCGCGGTGATCGGCTGCCTGCTGGCCGGGACCGGGCTGGCGGTCACCCACCGGGTGGTCAGCGGCGGCCCGATCGGGCTGGTCGCGGTCGCCGCGCTCGCGGTGCTGGCCGTGCTCGCCAGCCTGGTCAGCCGCGCCCGGTCCCCGCGCACCGCGGTGGCGCTGTCGATCGCGGCGTTGGCCCCGGTCGCCGCCGCCCTGACCCTGGTGGTGCCCGGCGATTTCGGGCCCGCCAACGTGATGCTGGGCGCCGCCGGTGTGACCGCGTGGGCGCTGGTCAGCATGATCCTGCCGGACCGCGAGGACGACCGCGCCGTCGCGTTCTTCACCGCCACCATGGTGGTCGGCGCCGGGGTGCTGCTGGCCGCCGGGGCCGCCACCCTGTGGCACCTGTCGTATCTCAGCCTGGGCTGCGGGCTGCTGGCCGCGGCCCTGCTGATCACCATCTCCGCCGCGCAACTGTCCGCGCTGTGGGCCCGGTTCCCGCTGCCGGTGATCCCGGCCCCCGGTGACCC
>NZ_MLQM01000316.1:0-2093 GCF_001854525.1 Mycobacterium talmoniae | reverse complement strand
CCCCCCCCACCCACCCCCCCCACACCCGCCCCCGCCCCCCAACGCGAACAACGGCCGGCCCCAGCCCCGCGGCCCCCCGGCCGGTCACGTCGGCACCCGGTTGCGCAGCAGCCGATGCAGCGCCTCGTCGACCGTCCCGTGGTCGGCGCGCCAGACGGTTACCGCCCGAACCGGTCCGGCGTCGGTTCGGCGCAGCACGGCGATCTCGGCAAGCCGGCGCCGCCCGGCCCGGTCGCGCCCGAGGTGGAGCAGCACCTGCACGGCGGCGGCCAGCTGGGAATGCAGCGCGGCACGGTCCAGCCCGCCCAGCGCGGCCAACGCCTCCAACCGGGCCGGAACCTCGGCCGGATTGTTGGCGTGCACGGTGCCCGCCCCGCCGTCGTGCCCGGTGTTCAACGCCGCCAGCAAGTCGACGACCTCGGCGCCCCGGACCTCGCCGACCACAATGCGGTCCGGCCGCATCCGCAGCGCCTGCCGGACCAGCTCGCGCACCGTCACCTCGCCGACGCCTTCCACGTTGGCGCGTCGCGCCACCAGCTTGACCAGGTGCGGATGCGGGGGCGCCAACTCGGCGGCGTCCTCCACGCACACGATCCGCTCCGCGGGGGCGACCGCCCCCAGCAGGGCGGCCAGCAGCGTGGTCTTCCCGGCCCCGGTGCCGCCCGACACCAGAAACGCCAGCCGCGCCGCGATGATGCGCGTCAGCAACTCCGCGGCGTCCGCGGCGATCGCGCCGGCCGCGGTCAACGCGGCCAGCCCCTGGCTGGCCGGCCGCAGCACCCGCAACGACAGGCAGGTGCCGCCGGCCGCGATCGGCGGCAGGATGGCGTGCAGGCGCACCGCGAACTCGCCGGTGCCGATGCCGGTCAACTGGCCGTCCACCCAGGGTTGGGCGTCGTCGAGGCGGCGCCCGGCGGCCAGCGCCAGCCGCTGCGCCAGGCGCCGCACCGCCGCCTCGTCGGCAAACCGGATCGCACTGCGCCGCAAACCCTGGCCGTCGTCGACCCACACCGCATCCGGTGCGGTGACCAGAACGTCGGTGGTGTCGGCGGCGCACAGCAGCGGCTCGAGGATGCCGGCGCCGGTCAGCTCGGTCTGCAGCAGCCGCAGCTTGGCCAGCACCTCGGTGTCGCCGAGCACACCGCCGGACTCGGTGCGGATCGCGGCCGCGACCACCGCGGGCCGCAGCGGGGCGGATTCGGTGGCCAACCGCTCCCGAACCCGCTCGATCAGCGATCCGGTCATGCCGACCCGGTCCGCTGCACGTGCTTGCCCGCGGACAGCACCGCCAGCACCCGGCGGGCGGCCGCGGCGAGCGCCGAGCGGCGCGGCAGCCGCAAACCGCCGCGGTCGAGTTGTGCGGCGATGCGCGGCTCGGCCCGCATCGCCGCCAACAGCGGCAGGCCGACGATGTCGGCGACCTCCCCGGCGCGCAACCCGCCGGGCGACGGCCCCCGCACGACCAGCCCCACGTTGGGGTTGAGCGCGGACAGCGCCGCCGCGGTCGCGGCGCTCGCCGCGCAGGCCCGCACGTCGCAGCTGCTCACCGCGACGACGAGATCCGCGGCGTGCAGCGCGGTTTCGCCGGCGTCGGTGCCACCGCGCGGCACATCGCAGACCGCGGTCACGCCGCCGCGGCGCGCGGCGTCGAGCACCGCGTCCACCGCCGTCGGCTCCGGCGGATAGCCGCGCCGAATACCGGACAGCACGCTGATGCCGCGGTGGCGCGGCAACGCTTCCCGCACCGCCGACCACTCCACCCGGCCGCCGTGGGTGGCCAGATCCGGCCACCGCAAACCCGGCTTGTTTTCGCTGCCGACCAACAGGTCGATGCCGCCCCCGCACGGGTCGAGGTCGACCAGCAGCGCCTCACCGGCGCTCTGCGCCAGCGCGGCGGCGAACAGCGAGGCGCCGGCCCCGCCGCGCCCGCCGACGACGGCCACCACCTGGCCGCACCTCCCGTCGCCGCCGGCGGATTCGGCGGCCTCGGCGAGCTCGCGAACCAGCGCATGCCCCTCGGCGGGCAGTGTCACCGGGCGCCGGGCGCGGACCGCGATGGCCGGTTCCCGCGTCGCGGCGCGCGGCGGGGCGGC
>NZ_MLQM01000315.1:0-2143 GCF_001854525.1 Mycobacterium talmoniae | reverse complement strand
GCATCAACCTTCCCAAGCCCGAACGACTCCAAGCAGCTTGACAACGCCCGTATGTGTCGATCTCGGCGTCGATTTCAGCAGCTAGGGGCGCCGCCGGATCCGGCGCCGCAACACCATCACGCCGCCCGCGATGAGCAGCAGCACCGGCACCCAGGGCAGCAGGAAGCCGACGACGGCGATCGCGCCGTGGGTGGCCGACACCAGGGCATGCCAGCCGTGCCGGACGGAGGCCACGAATCCGGTCGAGGGCGCCGCCGCCTCGGCGGACACGGTGACCGTGATCGTCGCGAAGCTGATCTGGTCGCCGAGCTGGGTGCGCTGCGCCCGCAGGCTGTCGAGGTCGGCCTGCCGTTTGGACAGGGCGTCCTCGGCCTGCAGCAGATCGGCGGTGCTGGTGGCGGCCTTCATCAGCGCGGTCAATCGATCAACCGACGTCTGCAGCGCCGCGATCCGGGCGTCCAGGTCGACGCGTCCGGTGGTGACGTCCTCATGCTTCAGCGATACCGACGTGACATCACCGAGTTGCTTTGTGTCCTGGAGGAATTCGTCGACCTTCGGGGAGGGGACGCGCACGGTCAGCTCGGCGGTGCGGGACCGACCCGAGCTGCGTTCGGTGCGGTCATCGATGCGGCCGCCCAACCCGGCCGTCAGCTCGACGAGCCGGTTTGTGGCCGCATCGACATCGGCCACCGTGAGACCCAGGCTGCCGGTGGTCACGATGTCGCGCTGCTGCGGCTGATTCGACGGGCTGGCCGGCGCGGCCGGCGCCGGGTTGGTGCCACCGGACACCGGCCGCTGCCCCGCGCAGCCCGCGACCACCACCAGCAGCAGCGCCGCCACGCCAAGTAGCAGCGCTCGCGACGCCGATCCGTGGTGCGTGGTCATGACGACAACCCTAAGGCGGCCCGGGCCGGGCCGGATGCAGCAAAATCGGCACCGGCTGGCGCGCCGCGTCGAACCGAGGACGGGCCGGGCGCGTTGTACCGGGTATCGGGTAGTGCGCACTCGCGGGAGGTCATCATCAGCCGACGCCGGGACTCGCAGCCGCGCCACCGCGCCCTGACCATCGAACTGGCCGACGTGGTGCGCGAGTACCGGGTCGGTGGCCAGTCGGTGCGGGCGCTGGACGCGATCAGCCTGCGGCTACACGGCGGGCAGTTCGTGTCGATCGTCGGGCCGTCGGGGGCGGGCAAGAGCACGTTGCTGCATTTGCTGGGCGCATTGGATTCGCCGGACTCCGGGTCGATCACCTTCGACGACGACGAGATCGGCCGGCTCGACGACGAACAGCAGTCGGAGTTTCGGCATCACCGGGTGGGATTCGTTTTTCAGTTCTTCAACCTGTTGCCGACGCTGTCGGCGTGGGAGAACGTGGCGGTGGCCAAGCTGCTCGACGGGGTCCGGTTGGGCAAGGCCAGGGCCGATGCGGTGCGGTTGCTGGACCGGGTGGGGCTGGGGAACCGCACCGAGCACCGTCCGGCGGAACTGTCCGGCGGCCAAATGCAGCGCGTCGCGGTGGCGCGGGCGTTGATGATGGATCCGCCGCTGATCCTGGCCGACGAACCCACCGGCAATCTGGATTCCGCGACCGGCGCGTCGATCCTGGCGCTGCTCGCCGCGGTCGCCCACGATGACGGCCGCGGCCGGTTGGTGGTGATGGTGACCCACAACGCGGACGCCGCCGCCGCGACCGATCGGGTGATCACCCTGCAGGACGGTCGGCTGGGCTCCGACCTGATGGCGGTCCCGCGGTGAACCCGGCCCGGGTGGCGGCCGCCGCGGGTAGCCGGCTGCGGGTGTTCAGCCTGCGCGAGCTCGTCGTGCACCGGCGACGCACCGGCGCGTCGATCGCGGTAATGGCGGTCTCCGCACTGTATGTGGTGGCGGTGTTCGGCATCTTCGGCTCGATCACCGGGTCGGTCACCCGGCTGGCCGACGGGATCGCCGGTGTGGCGGCGCTGGAGGTGTCGGGGATTACCGACGCCGGGTTTCCCGACACCATCACCGCCGAGGTGGCCGCGGTGCCCGGGGTCGCGACCGCCGCGCCCATGGTCCGGATGTCGGCGGCCACGCCGTCGGGGCCGGTGCTGCTGCTGGGCGCCGATGAGACCAGCGCCGCCCTGGAGGGGGCGTTGGCTAACGC
>NZ_MLQM01000314.1:0-2200 GCF_001854525.1 Mycobacterium talmoniae | reverse complement strand
GCCCACTACCGCGGCCCCGCGGATCCGGTGCGAAAACCCTCACGATCTTCGGCATGGCGGCCGCCGGGGTGCTGCTCGCCGTGGTGATCTACCTCCTGGTCGGGTGGATCGCACCGAATTTCACGATCGTGACGGTGAGCCTGTTCGTGGTCGCGTTCGCCGGCGGCGGCGGGCTGCTGGCGGTGCGCAAACCCTGGGCGACCGGCCTGGGCTGCGGGCTGATGATCGGCTGGGCGATCACCACCATCGTCGCGCTGGCGGTGGGGGTGGTGGGTGAGATCGCGCGCGCCTGCACCGAGCTGATGGAGGGCTGACGATGACGAATCCACCACCTCCGGAACCACCGCCTGGCGGTTGGCCGCCACCCGGTGACCCGGATGGTCGGCCGCCGCGGCCGACCGGCGACGCCGGTACGGTCGTCGGGCACGCGGTCACCGGCGTATTTCTCTACTGGGTGGTCAACGTCGCTGTCTGGTTTATCGTCTTGAACTTTGTTTCCCAGGTGGCCTCGACAACCGTGGTCGGGATTACCAACGCGGTGGTGCTCGCCGGCATCGCATTCGGTGTCGGCGGCGCGCTGGTCGCGGAGGGGACACCACGGGCGAAGGGGCTGGGCATCGGCCTGATGGTCGGTTGGGCGCTGACCTCCGTGCTCAGCGTCGGCATCTGCACCGGATTGAACCCGGCGATCTACGGCGGACTGTGATGAGCGGCATGGATCTGCGCGGCGACCGGGTGTTGCGCTACGTCAACGCCTTCTGCCCGCACTGCCACACCGAACAGCCGGACCGCCCGCTGCGCGACGTCGCCCGGCTCAGTGGCTGGCTGGCCGAGCGGGACGGGCGGGTGTGGTTGGAGCGGGGCTGCCCGGTGCACGGGTTGGTCCGCACCCTCTACGACGAGGATCCCGAGATCCTGGCCTACCTGGAGGAGTGGACCGCACCCAGCAAGGCCCACACGCCGGACACCCCCGGCAACTTCGACCCGATCCCGTCGGCGTATCTGCGTGGCCTGCCCGAAATGCAAACCCAGCACACCTGCATCCTGTTGGAGGACATCGCCGAAACCTGCAACCTGCGCTGCCCCACCTGCTTCACCGACTCGTCCCCGGAGCTGCGCAACGTCGTCGCGATCGAGGAGGTGCTGGCCAACGTCGACCAGCGCCTGGACCGGGAGAACGGCCGGCTCGACGTGCTGATGCTGTCCGGCGGCGAACCCACCCTGCATCCGCAGCTGCCGGAGCTGCTGACCGAGCTCACCGCCCGGCCGATCACCCGGATCCTGGTCAACAGCAACGGGGTCCGGATCGCCACCGACGACGGCCTACTCGACCTGCTCACCGCGCACCGGGAGCGGGTCGAGGTGTACCTGCAATACGACGGGCACAGCCTGGCCGCCCACCACCATCACCGCGGCGGCGACCTGCGGCGGATCAAGCAGGCTGCCCTGCACCGGCTTTCGCGCCGCGAGATCTTCACCACGCTGGTGATGACGGCGGCGCTGGGGGTCAACGACGGCGAGATCGGTGACGTCATCAAGGTGGCGCTGGACACCCCGTTCGTGGGCGGGGTGTCGATTCAGCCGCAGTTCTCCTCGGGACGCTCGGGGCGCGTCGATCCCCTCGACCGGCTCACCCACACCGGCGTGCTCAAACGGCTGGCCCGGCAAACCGACGGTCTGGTCGGCTGGCGGGACCTGACCGCGCTGCCGTGTTCGCACCCGCACTGCTGCTCGGTGGGTTACCTGCTGCGCGACGACCACAACCAGTGGCGTTCCCTGGTCGCCCTGATCGGCCACGACCGGCTCAAACAGCAGCTGGGGCTGGTCGCCAACCGTATCGCCGATGCCGAGTTGCCGCGCGAGTTGCAGCTGGCGGTGCGGGAATCGCTGCTGGGTCTGCTGTCCGAGCGGTCCTCGCTGTCCGACCCGCAGCTGGCCCAGATCTGGCGCAACATCTGCGAGAACTGCGACCTGGGCATGCCCACCCTGCTGACGTTGGCCGCCACGGCCCTGCCCGGACGGCGGCACAAGTTGCGCCGGTTGTTCGGTGAGCGGATGGTCCGCATCACCGTCAAACCGTTCATGGATCTCTCGACGATGCTCGAGGAGCGGCTGGTGCAGTGCTGTGTGCACGTCGGCACCCGCGCCGCCCAGGATCAGTGCGCACCGTTTTTCGCCGTGCAGGCCCTGTCTCTTATAC
>NZ_MLQM01000313.1:0-2254 GCF_001854525.1 Mycobacterium talmoniae | reverse complement strand
ACTTTGGTAGGTAACTCATTGACCACTACGCGATGGCCCACCCCAAGCCCGGTATCGACACACCCCAACAGGGATCCGTCCAGATCAGCCCCGGTCCCGAAACCCCACCACCCCAGGGGACTTACCCCAAGGGAATGGAGTTCGGGTACGGCGGCCAAGGACCAAGTGATGCGTGCAGGGCTCTCCAGCTTGCTGGATTGCCAGAGGAAACGGCTCACACCGTCTTCACCAGGAACGGCGTCAACTATCTCATCGAAGATGGAGGTTCGATCCGCGAACGTGATTTCGGCGAACCACCTCCGAGCCTACCGAAGTTAGCAACTGACGGAAGCTTAGTCGTAGTTATTCATGGCTATGAATCGAACGAGTGCGGTGCGGAGGAACTGCGCGACTGGATCGAGTACCTCGATGACGAGGGCAACTCTCCACCATGGAAGAACGGTCCGAGGCGGATCAGCTTGTATCCCTTGCGGGATGACGCTGAGCAGGACGGGTTCGTTTCAGACGACGGTGTTCCGCAACTGATCATCGAGCAGGGTGATCTTCAAATCTGGTTGGTGGAGTTCGTTCACGACAGCGAAAAGGTATGGATACCACGCCAATACCGACGCTACCTGGAGATTCTGGGAGAATTGCCCGAGGACACCGTTGCAAGGGATGACGCTTCGCCGTTCCGCCGCTGGTGGACCAGCCATGCGGATCGGCGTCCGCGAATCATCGAACTCGGCGAGGGCAAAGTGAACCGTGTTCCAAGGATCGGGAAGAAATAAGGACTGCGATGTTTCCACCCCACGATAGCGCGCTGGCAATTGTCGAAACTTGTTGGTTGTTATGGCTCGTGATTTGGGCGAGCGCACGCGACAATGCGATCCGCAAGTGGGCTATCGGCTTTGCTCTTATCGTCGCGCTGGTTGAATTACTCGCTGTCGGGCTATGGTACTTGGAGCGTGTTCAGAATGAACACCTGTGCTCGCAGGGCTTCGTGCCGTGCCAGGACTCGCCCGTTGAATGGCGATCCTGGATGCCGCTCGTCATATCGTTGGCAATCGTAGGTTGGGTGACGTTCCGAATAAATACAGAAGGCGCGCGGTCCTGGAGTCAGACGGTGCTTGATTCGGGTACCCAAGCCTCGTCGTTCCTCTACGTCGTCGCGATTTTATTTCGAATGCAACCAGTCATACTGGCTTTCATTGGTATGTCTGTATTGTTCTTCGTGGGTGATTCGCAGTCGGGGGAGTCCCTCTTGGCGACTTGCTTGCTGTTCCTGTTTTTGGCAGCGCTGTTGCCGCTTCCCCTCCTGTGGTTGGTTGTGCGCTTCAATCAGCTAGGAATGCCTCAGAAGCTGTTGGCCGTGGCTTATGGGATTGCGCCAGCGGTTTGTATAATCGCGCTGCTGTCAAAGCTGAACTCAACACATCTCCTCAACGTATTCCACACGCCCGGAGGCGACTCGCGGTATGTAGCCCTGGTCGTCCTCTTCGGATCACTGTTCGCATATGCCGTGCTGGGTGAAATCCTTACCAGAGAGCTGCACGCCAATCTGGAGTCGCTCGATTACTTAACTTCGAGCTGGGCGAGGGAGCGGATTGACCCAGCGCCGACGCTAAGAGAGTTGCGGCGCTTCAAGCGGTCAGCGCACGTGGTTGCGGTCATTACCGCCGGTATCGCCATCGGCTTCATCCCCTCCGCATTTCATCTCCCCGATGTTCTTGGGATGATCGTCGGCGTCGGATTCGTCGCGCTTGTCAGCTACGTGGACGCAAAACTGGCGTCCCGGCACTTGGACTGACGGTGGTCGTTAGTACGTACAATATAATCTCGTAATGACAGTCACAAGCGAGCTGTTAGATCAGCTGGAACAAGCCTTCGCGGGGGGGATCCATCCTAGAGTTTGAACACGCTGACTCAGGTGTTCAAGCTGCAATATCAAAGATGGGAACGGCAAATGCGTTGAACTTTCGCGGCACGACGTTCGCCGATGCAATGCAAGCGGCGCGTCTGTACGGTGAATGTGCCGCTATAGGAGTCGGGATCAAGTTAATGGATATCGAGGTTAGTGCGCGCTCGTGGTTCGCGCAGCTCATTGCCTCGACAGTCGTTCCGAATCGTGATGAAGCACGAGTTCGCGGGTAAGTCCCCTGGGGTGGTGGGGTTTCGGGACCGGGGCTGATCTGGACGGATCCCTGTTGGGGTGTGTCGATACCGGGCTTGGGGTGGGCCATCGCGTAGTGGTCAATGAGTTACCTACCAAAGT
>NZ_MLQM01000312.1:0-2263 GCF_001854525.1 Mycobacterium talmoniae | reverse complement strand
CGATGTGATGAGCGCCGCGAACCAGCTGGGCGCCGGGCAAGCCATTGACCTGCTCAAGGGCATGGTGATGCCGGCCATCAGCCAGGCCGCCCAAGGCGCGGGCGGGGCGGCGGCCGCACCGGCCGCGGCCGCCGGGGATGCCGCCGCGGCGGCGCCTCTGCCGTAACGCGACGCCGAGTGGGCAGTTAGGACACGCGATTCGCCGCGATGCGTGGAACAACTCCCCACTCGACGTACGACGAGAACCTGTCACCCGAACGGCACCGCAGAGTCGGCCCGGATCCTCATCCTCCGGTGGCCCAGAGACTCTGCGGTGCCGTTACCAATCACTTTGTTCACATAAACACCGTGTCATAGCAGCTGTAACAACCGCCTCATACGTAACATCGGGCCGTGCCGTCTCGACGTCCCGCGCCCACGATCGTGTTCACCGCCATCGCGGCGACCGTCGTGCTGCTGCCGTGGGCCGTACACGGCGAGCGGGACCGCGCGCAATCGCCCGACGCCGCCCACACCCAACTGGCCCAGCAGCCGCTCGCCGACCTCGGCGCCGGTGAGACGATCCGCGAACTGCACCAGGACACCCCGTTTTCCATGGTCGCGCTGACCGGCGCGGACCTGACCGGCACGTCGGCCCGGGTGCGCGCCCAGCGCGGCGACGGAAGCTGGGGACCCTGGTATGCCACCGAGGCGCTGGAAGCCGACGCCGCGGCCGCGCCCGGACCGCGCGGCACCGAGCCGGTCTATGTGGGCCGCACCACCACCGTGCAGATCGCGGTCCGTCGACCCGCCGACGCCCCGGTCACCGCGGCGCCACCGGATAGCGACGCCGCCAAACCCGGCCTGGGATATCGCCCGGCCACCGTGGAACAGCCCTTCGCGCAGAACATCTCCGCGGTGCTGATCTCGCCGCCGCGGGCGCCGGTCGATACCCAATGGTCACCGCCGACCGCGATCGTCCCGCCGGGTCAGCCGCCCAACATCATCAGCCGCGCGCAGTGGGGCGCCGATGAGGCGATGCGCTGCGGCAACACCGAATACGACGCCGGGGTGCGCGCCGCGGTGGTGCACCACACCGCCGAAAGCAACGATTACGCGCCGCAGGACTCGGCCGGGATCGTGCAGTCCATCTACGCGTATCACACCCGCACCCTGGGCTGGTGCGACATCGCCTACAACGCCCTGGTCGACAAGTACGGCCAGGTCTTCGAGGGCCGCGCCGGGGGGATGAACAAACCGGTGGTGGGCTCGCATACCGGCGGCTTCAACCGGGACACCTGGGGCGTGGCGATGATCGGCAACTTTGAAAATGAGCCGCCGACGCCGATTCAACTGCGGACCGTCGGCCGACTGCTGGGCTGGCGGCTGGGCCTGGCCGGGGTCGATCCGCTGGGCACCGCGACGCTGGTCTCGGCGGGCGGCGCCAACACCCACTTCCCGCGCGGCGCAACCCCGACGCTGCCGGCGATCTTCACCCACCGCGACGTCGGCAACACCGAATGCCCGGGCAACGCCGGGTATGCGGCGATGGACGAGATCCGGGCCACCGCGGCGCGGTTCAACACCCCGCCCGGACCCGAAGAGCTGGCCGAGGCGCTGCAGGGCGGCGCGATCGGCGGCCGGTGGCAGGAAATGGGCGGCATGAACAGCGCGCTGGGGGCGCCCACCTCACCCGAGGCCGGGGGAGAAGGGGTGGCGCGCTACGCCACCTTCGAGCGCGGCGCGGTGTACTGGTCGCCGGACACCGGGGCCCAGCCGCTGACCGGGGCGATCTACGACGCCTGGGCGTCGCTGGGTTACGAGCGCGGCGCGCTGGGGTTGCCGACCAGCGGCGAGATCCAGGAGCCGCTGTGGATCGGGCAGAACTTCCAGCACGGCACGTTGAACTTCGACCGGCTCAACGGCACCGTCACCCGGGTCATCGACGGCGTCGCCGAAGAACTGCCGCCGCCGTCCCCGGACGGACCGCCGGTCCAGGTGGAACGCTTCTCCCCGGTCGCCTGACCCGCTACAGCCACCAGCGTTCCAGCACCCGGGCCAGGCCGTCGTCGGTGTTGGCGGCGGTGACCTCGTTGGCGGCGGCCAGCACGTCGGGATGCGCGTTGCCCATCGCCACCCCGTGACCGGCCCACCGCAGCATCGGCAGGTCGTTGGGCATATCCCCGAACGCCACCACCTCCTCGTCGGCGATGCCCCGCGGCCCGGCGATCTCCTGCACGCCGGTGGCCTTGCTGATGCCGGCCGGCACGATCTCGATCAGCCC
>NZ_MLQM01000311.1:0-2311 GCF_001854525.1 Mycobacterium talmoniae | reverse complement strand
GGTAACCGGTGCCGGCCTCGGCGTCGAGCACCCACTGCGCGTCGACGTCGCCGTCCAGCGGCCCGGCCACCCGCGCCTGGCGCAGCTCCCCGAGCTGGCTGGCCAGCACCGCGACGAAACCCGGCCCGCCGTCGGATTGCGGGGCGATGGTGAGCCGGTCCCCGGGCCGGCTGCGGTGCCAGCCGGCCGCGATCGCCGCCGCGGCCTGCACCGCGGTCAGGCTCTCGCCGTAGCTGTCCGGGGCGATCAGCACCCGCAGGGTGGTCGGCTCCGCGGTCCGGGTCTCGACCGGGGGCTCCGACGCCGGGGAAACCGGGGGGCCGCTCATAGCCCAAACGGTAGCGAGCCCGCCCAGCTGCCCGCCGGGGAACCACGCCGGCGAAGTAACCTGGCCACTGTGAAGTTGCTGGGACGCAAGAAAGAGGTCACCGCCCCGGAGGAGGCCGCCGACGCCGAATCGGCCGGCGAGGACGCCGCGCCGGTCACCGAGACCGCCGGGTCGCGCACCACCGCGCCCAAGGGCCGGCCCACCCCCAAGCGCAGCGAGGCCGCCAAGCGCCGCGGCCCGATCGCCCCGGCCCCGATGACCGCCGCCGAGGCCCGCGCCCGCCGCAAGGCGATGGCCGGCCCGAAGCTGAGCCGCGAGGAACGCCGGCTCCAAAAGGCCGAGCGCCGCGAGCGGATGACCGAACGCCGGGAGAAGATGATGGCCGGCGACGAGGCCTACCTGCTGCCCCGCGATCAGGGCCCGGTGCGCCGGTTCGCCCGCGACGTGGTGGATGCGCGCCGCAACGTGCTGGGCTTGTTCATGCCGTCGGCGCTGGGGCTGCTGTTCATCAGCATGGCGGTGGTTCAGCTGCAGTTTTACCTGTACCCCGCGATGCTGGTGCTGATGGCGGTGATGGCCGTCGACGCGGTCATCCTGGCCCGCAAGGTCAACCGGCTGGCCGACGCCAAGTTCCCCGACAATGTCGAAAGCCGGTGGAAGCTGGGGCTTTACGCCGCGGGCCGGGCCTCGCAGCTGCGCCGGATGCGGGCGCCCCGGCCGCAGGTCAACCGCGGCGAGAAGGTTGAGTAACGCCGGCGCCACGTTCGCGCCGGTGCCACCGCCCGAGCCCGACGTCGCCGCCGCCGCGCGCGCCCGCCAGGACCTGCTCACCAAACCGCCGGGGGCGCTGGGCCGCCTCGAGGAGCTGTCGGTGTGGGTGGCGTCGTGTCAGGGGCAGTGCCCGCCGCATCAGTTCGACCGGGCCCGGGTGGTGGTGTTCGCCGGGGATCACGGTGTCGCCGGGTCCGGGGTGTCGGCGTATCCGGCCGCGGTGACCGCCCAGATGGTCACCAACATCGCCGCCGGCGGCGCGGCGATCAACGCGCTCGCCGACGTCGCCGGGGCCACCGTGCGGGTCGCCGACCTGAGCGTGGACGCCGAGGAATTCTCCGAACCCGTTGGCGCGCACAAGGTGCGGCGCGGCAGCGGCAACATCGCGGTCGAGGATGCGCTGACCGCCGAGCAGACCGCCGCCGCGATCGCGGCCGGCCAGCGGATCGCCGACGAGGAGGTCGACGCCGGCGCCGACCTGCTCATCGCCGGCGACATGGGCATCGGAAACTCCACCGTGGCAGCGGTTTTGGTGGCCGCGCTGACCGACACCGAACCGGTGGCGGTGGTCGGCTACGGCACCGGCGTCGACGACGCCGGCTGGGCCCGTAAAACCGCGGCGGTGCGCGACGCGCTGTTCCGGGCGCGCCCGGTGCGCACCGATCCGGTGGCGTTGCTGCGCTGTTGCGGCGGCGCCGACCTGGCCGCGATGGCGGGATTTTGCGCGCAGGCCGCGGTGCGGCGCACCCCGCTGCTGCTGGACGGGCTGGCGGTGAGCGCCGCCGCGCTGGTCGCCGACCGGCTGGCGCCGGGGGCCCGCGCCTGGTGGCAGGCCGGGCACCGCTCCCCCGAGCCGGCGCACGCGCTGGCGTTGTCCCGGCTGGACCTGGAACCGATCGTGGACCTGCGGATGCGGTTGGGCGAGGGCAGCGGCGCGGCGGTCGCGCTGCCGGTGCTGCGGGCCGCGGTGGCCGCGCTGGCGTCCATGTCGACGTTTTCGCAGGCCGGCGTGGCCGGCTCCGGCGAGCCGGGATCCGTTCGCTGGTAGCGGCCTTCGCGTGCGAGACGGTGCTGCAGGATGCGGGGACTGCGGCGCCGGTGCGGTGTCTGATATACATCTGGCGCCGGCGACGGCCGTGTTGGGGTAGGTGTGCGTTGTGGGGGTTGTGCTTTGGGAGAGGGGGGGGTGGGGTGGACGGGTGTGGGTGTGGG
>NZ_MLQM01000310.1:0-2343 GCF_001854525.1 Mycobacterium talmoniae | reverse complement strand
CCGCCCCCCCCCCCCCACCCCCCCCCCCAACACGCCCCCGCCCCCGCCCGACGTGACAAAGAGCCAGCCCTCGTGCAGCACCCAGTAGCCGTGCATCCGCCCGGCCGACAGCTGCCCGCCGTAGGTGTTCAGCGGCAGCGCGCCGTCCAGGGCGATCCGCCCCGCACCCTCGACAAAGGGGCCGGACTCGCCGTCGCCGCACACCCCCAGGGCTTCTAACCACGCCAGCGTGAGGAAGGTGAACCCGTCGTAGAGTTCGGCGATATCCAGGTCGGCCGGGGTCAGATCGGTGCGTGACCACAGCTGCGCCGCCGCGTCTACCGACGCCATCTTCGGGTAGTCCGGGCGGTGAAACCAGCCGCCGGCACCGTCGGATCCGCCGATCGCCTCCACCGCCACCGGGCGGTGCGGGCAGTCGGGCCCGTACGCCGCGCCCGACACAACCACCGCGATCGAGCCGTCGACCGGGACGTCACAGTCGTACAGCCCGAACGGTGTCGACACCGGACGAGCGGCCAGGTAGTCGGCCATCGTCATCGGATCCCGGTAGACCGCAAGCGGATTGAGCGCCGCATTACGCCGACTGTTGATCGCCAACCAGCCCAGCTGTTCCTTGGTGGTGCCGTAGAGCTGCATATGCCGACGGCAGGCGAGCGCCAGCCAGTTCGCGCCGGAGTAGGCATGTGCCGCCAGCAGGTCGGCCACGTCGCTCATCGGCCCGACCCGGGGCCCGTCGGGGCCCGGCTCCATCAGCCGCGCCAGCGCGCTCCCCGAGGCCTCTGCCCCGGCCCCGGCTGATGCCGGCACCGAACCGCCGAGCATCTGCACCGTGCGGTAGACCAGCACGTGGCGGGCCCGCCCCTCGGCGACCGCCCGACACGCCGACATCACCGGGGACAGCAGCCCGCCGGTGTCGAATCCGGCGCCGCAGTCGAGCGCCTCGATGCCCAGCGCGGCGGTGGTCTCGGCGGCCGGCGTGTCACCCAGGGTGGCGATGCCGTCGATATCGGCGGGCGCCAGCCCGGCGTCGGCGATCCCGGCGCGCACCGCCTCCACCGTCAGCTCCAGTGCGGGAATGCCGGTACGACGGCCGATCCGCGAGATCCCGACACCGGACAGGATCGCGTCCTTCTCGAAGTAGCGCATCGGCACCGTCCGTTCGGCTTGTCCCCTACGTCGTACTGTATTTGACGTGTCAGCAGACCAACTGCTCATCGAGTATTGCGGCGAGTGCGCCCGCTGGGTGCATCCCCCTGCCGGCGACTGCCCCGACTGCGGCGCCGCGCTGATGGCCCGGCCGGTGTCCGGCCGCGGCACGGTGTTCACCTACACGGTCAACCACCACCGGTTCAACCCGAGCCTGGCGGTCCCCTACGTCATCGCCATCGTCGAGCTGGACGAACAGGAGGGGCTGCGGGTGGCCGCCAACATCGTGGACTGCGAACCGGATTCGGTGGCATGCGGGATGCCGGTGGTAGCCCGGTTCGACGGCGACGCCCCGGTGTTCGTGCCCGTCACCACCTAGCGCGAACAGACGCAAAAGCCCCCAAAACCCGGCTCTAGATGGGGCTTTTACGTCTGCTCGCCGGGTTACTTGATCAGGGGGTCGCGGGGCATGCCGAGGATCCGCTCGGCGATCTGGTTGCGGGTCACCTCCGAAGTGCCGCCGGCGATCGCCATCCCGCGCGCGCCCATCACCATCCGGCCGGTCAGCGCGGCGGGCCCGTCGGTCAGCGCGACCTCCGGCCCCAGCAGCGCCGCCCAGATCGCCGCGCCCTCACCCATGTGCTCGGCCAGGGTCAGCTTGGTGACGTTGCCTTCCGGACCCGGTCCGGCGCCCTCGATGGCGCGGGCGGCGCGACGCAGGTTCAGCAACCGCAGCGCATGCTCTGAGGCCAAGAAGTTGCCGACCCGCACCCGGGCGCCCGCCAGCTGGTCTTCGTGCTGCTGGGTCAGCCCGACCAGCAGCTGCGCCACCCCTTCGTAATACGACCCGCCGCCGCCGATGCTGACCCGCTCGTTGCCCAGCGTCGCCCGGGCGACGGTCCAGCCGGTGTTGGGTTCGCCGACCACATCCTCGTCGGGCACGAACACGTCGTTGAAGAACACCTCGTTGAAGTCCGAGCCGCCGGTGATCTGGCGCAGCGGGCGCACCTCCACCCCGGGCGCCTTCATGTCGACGATGACGGTGGTGATCCCGGCGTGCTTGGCGGCGTCGGGGTCGGTGCGCACGGTGGCCAGCCCGCGCCGACAGTAGTGCGCCCCCGACGTCCACACCTTCTGCCCGTTGATCTTCCAGCCGCCGTCGACCCGGACCGCCCGCGTCTTGACCGCCGCCGCATC
>NZ_MLQM01000309.1:0-2348 GCF_001854525.1 Mycobacterium talmoniae | reverse complement strand
CACCCCAGACCCCCACCACCCGCGCACCCCCGCCCCGGCGCCCGCCCCCAGCGGCCGGCGACCGCGGCCACCGTCTACCGGCCCACCCCGGAGTCCTCGAGGGCCTCCAGCCGCATCTCGGCGTCGGCCAGGGCGGTCAATTGCCCGGCGGCACCGGCGGGTTCGGTGGTCGACTCGAGGGTCAGTTGCGTCTGCTCGGTTTCAAAGCAGCGCTGCGCCGCGGGCCGCGCCCGCACCCGGAATTTCGGGGCCGGCGGTTGCCAGGGAGTCGACGCCAGCACCCCGAGCAGCGGCGCGGCGAACGCGATGAGCTGCCAGCGGACGGCGATCACCGCCAGCGCCAGGGCCGCCGCGGCGCAGCTGGCGAGGGCCAGGGCCAGCGGCGCGGCGCGCCACCGCAACTCGACGTCCACCTCCCGGGTTTCGATCACGCGCGCCGCCGGTTACTGCGTGGTGCCGTGGGCCCGAGGAACCGGTAAGCGCCGCAACAGTTCTGCCACCACGTCGGAGCCCTGGATGCGCCGCACCCACATCTCGGGCCGCAAGGTGATCCGGTGCGCCACGGTCGGCACCGCGAGCGCCTTGACGTCCTCGGGGATCACGTAGTCGCGGCCCTGCAGCAGCGCCCGGGCCCGGGCCAGCTGCACCAGGTCGAGTTCCGCGCGGGGGCTGGCGCCCACCGCCACCTGCGGATGATGCCGGGTGGCGGTCGCCAGCGACACCACGTAGTGCAGCACATCCTCGTGGACGCTGACCTGCTCCACCGATTCGCGCATGGCCACCACATCGTGGGCGTCGACGACCTGGTTGACGGTGGGCTCGGCCGACCCGCGGTCCAGCCGGCGCCGCAGCATCGACGTCTCGTCGCGTTCGGACAGATACCGCAATTCCAGCCGGACCGCGAACCGGTCCAGCTGGGCCTCGGGCAGCGGGTAGGTGCCCTCGTACTCGATCGGGTTGTCGGTCGCCAGCACGATGAACGGCGCTGGCAGCCGGTGGGTTTGGCCGTCGATGCTGACTTGGCCTTCGGCCATCGCCTCCAGCAGGGCCGCCTGGGTCTTCGGCGGGGTCCGGTTGATTTCGTCGGCGAGCAGCAGGTTGGTGAAGATCGGTCCGCGCCGGAACTCGAAACGGCCCGACTGCATGTCGTAGATGGTCGACCCCAGCAGGTCGGCGGGCAGCAGATCCGGGGTGAACTGCACCCGGGTGAAGCCGAGCCCCAACGCCGCGGCGAAGGACCGCGCGATCAGGGTTTTGCCGAGCCCGGGCAGGTCCTCGATCAGCACGTGGCCGCGCGCCAGCACCGCGATCAGGATCAGGCTCAGCGCGGACCGTTTGCCGACCACGACGCGTTCGATCTCGTCGAGCACCGCCTCGCAGTGCGCGGTGGTCGCCGCCGCCGGCTTCGCCACACCCCCGGTCACGCCTGCTCCAATCGCCGCAGAATCTCCTCGAGCACCGCGCGGCCCGGCCCGGGTTCCGCGGCGCCGCTGTCGGCGACGTTGCTCGGATCCACCCACTGCCACAGCTCGTCGCCGAACAGCATTCGGCCGGTGGCGGTAAACGCGGTCAGGTCCTTCGCGCGGGACTGGCCGGTCGCGTTTTCGTAGCGTCGGGCCAGCATCGGCCGCCAGTGCCGGTCCCAGTCCCGCCGGGTTGCCTCCGACCAGTGGATCAGCGTCTCGGTCCGGGATACCCAGTGCCGCAATGAATCACCAACGGTGGCGTCCGGCGACAGCGTGTCCGGCGCCAGGTCGCGGGCCAGCAGGCGGCGAAATCCGAGCAGCACCAACCCGACCGAAACCCCGGAGATCGCCAGCACATAGCGGCGTTGCTGCACCACCAGCATCAGCAGCTCGGCCCCGGCGACCAGGCCCAGACCCAAGACCACCAGCCGGGTCACGGTGCGCCCCGCGGAAGTTCGGCCAGCACCAGCCGAAGCACGCGGACCGCGGCTTCGCGGTGCCCCTCGTTCATCACGTGGGGGCTGAATCGCGCCTCGGTGAACAGGCTCACCAGCCGCGCCGCGTTATCGGCGTGCAGCGCGTGGTGGTCGACGGCGCGGGCCAACACCTCCGACGGGGTGTCACAGTCCTGGGGGACGGCGTCGGGGACCCGGGCCAGTTCCCGTTCCATCGTGGCGTAGCAGGCGATGATCGCCTCCCGCGGGCCGCGGGCCAGGTCGCCGATCTCGGCCAGCCCGGCCTGCGCGGCGCGCGCCAGGGACTCCGCCCCCGCGGCGGGCACCTCGGGGCCGCGGGGGCCGCGCTGGTACTGCCTCTTATACACTCCTACAAGCCCCCGTGACACTGTGCGACACAGCATGTCGCCTTCTGCTCGTAACACAA
>NZ_MLQM01000308.1:0-2357 GCF_001854525.1 Mycobacterium talmoniae | reverse complement strand
GGGCAGACCGGGACCGCGCCGACACCGCCGCAGCCGCCGCCGCGGGGCACCCTCGACCCCTACGCGAACCCCCAGCAGGCCCAGACGATGCCCGGGCCCGACTACCCGCCGCCGCCCCGCCCCGACGACCAGCGGCCGGGTCGCGACCATCCGTTTGACCCATTTGGAGGAGGAGCCTGATGCGCCGGTTCTTGGTGGTCGGCTGCGGCGGATCCGGTGGCGCCACGCTGGCGTACATGATGGATCAACTGCGCTCGGAGCTGCACACCGCCGGGGTGTCGTCGCTGCCGGCGGGGTGGCAGTTCGTCCACATCGACGTGCCCAGCGGCGCCGAGACCGGACCCGACGGGTTGGCCAATGTGCCCGCGCAGGGCGGCAGCTACATCGGCAGCGGCCCGCAGGGCAGCAGCTACGCCACCCTCGACGGGGCGCTGGCCCAGCGGTTGGCGGCCGGGTCGGCGCTGGACACCATCGCCACCTGGGCGCCGCGGCAACCCGAAGGGGTGACCAACCCGATTTCGGCGGGCGCCGGGCAGTACCGGGCGATCGGCCGGATGATCACGCTGAGCAAGGCCGGCGAGATCCGTCAACGCCTGCAGAACGCCTGGGATCAGCTGTTCCGGGTCGAGGCGATCTCGGAAATGGCGCAGCTGCAGGTGCCCGGTATGGGCCGCTTCGACCCCAACGAGCCGCCGCTGGTGTTGGTGGTGTCGTCGATGGCCGGCGGCGCCGGCGCGTCGATGGCGCTGGACATCTGCCGGCTGCTGACGCTGGTGTCGGGCCTGGACCCCAAGCTGATGGGGGTGTTCATGGTGACCCCCGACATCTTCGATTCGCTGCCCGAAAGCGCCCGAATCGGGGTGCGCGCCAACGCGTTGGCGATGCTCGGGGAGATCGTGGCCAGCCAGTCCGGTGCGGCCCGGGAACACGACGTGCGGATCCTGCGGGCCCTGGGCCAGCAGCAGGGCGAAGGGGAGCCGATCCCGTTCGCCCGGGTGTTCCCGGTCGGGCGGTACGTCGGCGCCGACCGCACCCTGTTCGGTGACGGGTCGCAAAACGCGGTCTACCGCGGGCTGGGCCGCGGGCTGGCCGGGCTGATGATGAGCGGCAAGGCCAGCGACCAGTTCGTCTCCTACGACCTGGGCAACACCGCCTCCCCGGCCGGTGACCGCGACCTGCTCGGCTGGGGCAACGAGGTGTGGGATCCGTTGCCGTGGGGCACCTACGGGTTCTCCAGCCTGTCCATGGGCCGCGACCGCTACGCCGAATACGCCGCCCAGCGGCTGGCCCGCAGCTGCGCGGACAAGCTGCTGTTCGGCCACCTGCAGCCGGGCAACCCGGCCTCGGCCACCGAGCAGCTGGACTCGCTGCTGGACAGCCAGTGGCCGGCCATCTGCAACGGCCTGGGCCTGCCGCCGACCTCGGGCGACGAGAGCAACCGCATCCAGCTGCTGGGTGGCTGGATCACCAACGTGGCGTTGCCGGCTCGCTCGGTGGCCGCCACCACCGGCATGCTCATCGAGCGCCAGCTGCGCGGCTATCTGCCCAGCCCGCAGGGGATGACCGCCGAACAGTGGGTGCCGATCTTCCGGCAGGCGGTCGCCAACCGCCGCGGCCCGCTGACCCAGGCGGTGCACGACGCCGGCTACGCGCTGGCCTTCGGCTGGCACCGGGAGTTCGCCGACCGCATCGACACCGCGGTCACCTATTCGATCGCCAATTTCAGCCTGCCCTACGCCCGCGGCGTGGTGGACCTGCTGCGCCGTTTCATCGACGACGAACTCGCCACGGCCATGGACGATCTGGGCGCGATGGGCCCCGCCGACGTGGTGGCGCTGGCGCCGAACGTGGAGACCACGCTGGCCTCGCTGCGGGGCGTGATGACCAACGCCGACCAGGTGTTGCACACCGCGCTGGACGGGTTCCACGGCAACCTGCGCCGCGCGGTGTACGCCAGCGCGTCCGCCAAGATCGCCGACGTGCTGAAGGTCATCGGCGCCGAACTGCTGGCGCCGCTGTCCGCGGCGCTGGGCGAAGCCCAGGTGGTGCTGGAGAAAGCCCGCTCGGAGCCGCCGGCGGACGTCGGGTTGGCGCGGCTGGCCACCGACCAGTACGCGGCCTGGCCGTCGGACGCCGACGAGCTGGTGCCCAGCCGGTTCGCCGAAGCGAACAACGAAGTGCTGCTGATCAACTCGACGGCGTTCAAGGCGCGCTACGAACTCGACCTGCCCAAGGCGCTGGCCAGCGGTCACGGGTCGCCGCCGTTTTACGCCGCGGTCGCCGAGAGCACCGCCCGGGTGATCTCGGGCCAATGGCAGACCACCGGCGGGGTCGCGGCCCCCGGCGGGCTGCTGGAG
>NZ_MLQM01000307.1:0-2390 GCF_001854525.1 Mycobacterium talmoniae | reverse complement strand
TAAGAGACAGGCCCCGTACGAATCGGGCGACCCCTATCACCCCGGTGAGTGGCCGCCACATACTCCCGAGTCCACCTGGAGCCGCGGCGACACCGAGCCGGGCTGGACGCATGTCAACCGGGGACCGCACCAGGAGTGGATGGACTACCAGGAGCAGATCTCCGGTGCCGAACGGACACCAGACGGCCTTATCCCTGAGTACGTGCGGATCGATCCCGACACAGGGAAGCCCGTTGATTACGATGGCTATACCGGCCGAGGCGACCAGGAGGTCTTTCTCGAAGGGAAATCCGGCAACAAGGGCACCGCTTTTCGGGGCATGTACTTCCAGCCCGATAGCCCGTACTGGCAGATGCGGGCGCAAAACGCGGTCGACCAGGCGCTGCGACAGCTGCGGGCGTTGCCGGATGGCGCCATCCTGGAGTGGCATGTGTCGGACCCGTATGGTGCGGTAGCTATCCGCGAGCTGTTCGCGGACCGCCGCTTGTTTGACATCGACGTGATCTACACTCCGAAGTCATGAGCCAGGTTCCCTCGGTGCGGCCGGTCTGGGCGGCGAAGGCGATAGTGCGCGCCGTCTGGGTGGCTGCTGGGGAGTCCCCGGAGTGGATCGCGGCGCGTACGGATGCGTTATTGAGCGAATTGGGTGCAGCTTTCGACATCGAAGACTGGCAGACGCCCGAGGGCCGTCGCTGGGAAGGCTCGCCGGATGAATTGACCGAAATCGTTCGGAGCCACGTCATCACTGGCATGTTCGGCGAGCCAGAGCCTGAGAGCGGATACGGCTTCACGGTGTCCGGTGCAGGCCCACGGGTTGGCTTTCACGTACACGTCGCGGCCGGTCTCATCTCGCCAGGCGGACGCATTCCGGGGCACCATTTGACAATTGATTTGCGGGAGATGGTCGTGGGTGGCTCGACAAGCCAGACCGCGGACACGGTGTGTGCGGCGGTCGCCCAAACGTGGGAGCCGTCGGTGTTGGACCTTGCCGACTCGCCAGTGAATCGCACGGCCCGGCGCGGTAACTGGAAAATCGGTGTCGGATACCGCTTGTGGATCAGCGAAGAGGTGGGGGCGATTGCCGAATTGGCAGAGGGCTTGACGTCGGCGCCGCTCGCCAAGGGCACGCTGGTGTCAGCGCCCGATGACTGGCCGGCCGAGCGCGTAGTGGCGGCGATGACGCAGACACTTGCTGCCAACGGCCTCGATGAAGTCCCCCACTAAGCCGTCCCCGCCACGTATATATTCCCGAAACCGGAGGATGGTTATGGGTTTTGAGGAGTTGGGCGACGACGAGCTGATTCGTTGGCTCGGTGGCTGGATTGCGAATGTAGCGGGCACAGTTGACGTTGCGGCGGCCGGGGATACAGAGAATGCCGGGAAGATCACGGTGTCAATACAGGGCGACCTGGTGCGACTGGAACTCAACCAGGCTGCGAAGCGTATGCAGCCTGATTCGTTGAGCCGGGCGATCGAACGGGGGTACGTCCAAGCTTACCGAGAGGCGTTGCACCAGGTTGGGCAGGTATTTGACCGCATTGAGCAGGACGTAGCGGGTAATGCCGTCCTTCGGCGCCGCATCCGCCGGATTCGCGAAGAACACAGGGACCGAAGCGGGCTGCGCAGGATGCTCAAACGGCAAGCCCAGAGGCAGGAACCAACCTGGGATCCGGCGGCGGACCCACTACGCCACCGGATCTAGCCCCGGCGATGCCACCTGTTGTGGCCCGATTGCGCCAAGGTTCTTGCGACGCTCGAGGATTGGCAGGCGAAATGGCACACCAGGTACCGCGCACGCCGCCGCCGTCCAGTCCGGCCCATCCGGGGTTCCCACCGCGCCCACTCCCCCCGCAGTCAGCGCCTCATACCGGGCGATGCGACCGGGAAGCCGAGCGATTCGGCGACGTCCGCCATTCGACGGTCGTAGGTGATGAAGGCAACCATGTGCTTGCCGAGCGTTTCGGCGGTCGCTACGTGAATCGCGTCCAGGGTCTTCAGTCCGCCTGGAAGATTCGCCGCTTGGTCCCGAATCTCGGCGGTCAGGCGGAGTTCGGTGTAATCGCGCAGAAGTTGGACCATCAGATTAGGGAAGTCGCCGAAACGATCGCAGGTGCGGACCGTTTCAACTAACCCCAGGGTACTCGTACCTAGCGCCGTGTCTGGGTGGTCTCTGAGATATCCGGTGAGGTCTGCAACGTTCGGACGCTTGAGCACGTAGGTTACGATCGCCGACGCGTCGAGGTAGAGCACTAGACTGGCCCCTCCCTGACTTTTATCACCGAGCGGAGGTTCGCGACCCCGTAGGTCTGTGACCTGCGGTGTTGGTGGGCGGTGAAGCGAAATTTGCGCACTAATTTTGGGCCGTAGGCTGCCCGAATGGCCTATGTCCG
>NZ_MLQM01000306.1:0-2461 GCF_001854525.1 Mycobacterium talmoniae | reverse complement strand
GGCCGAGCAGACCGGTGATGGTGCCGCGGGCCACCTGCACCGAGAAGTCGTGCAGCGCGGGGCGTTTACCGCGGAGCACCCGCAGGTGCTCGATGGCGACCGCGGGTTCGGCGACCCCCCGCCGCAGTAATTCATCACTCGATGAACTCATCATGTGATGAATATGCGCCCCCGGTGCCGGGTTGTCAAGGGCGGGCGACGCCCCGGCAGAATCTGTGCGGTGAGTGCGGAGCAGCTGGCGGTCGACCCGGTCGCGGCCGCGCGCCGGGTGCTGGGCGCCACCCTGCGCGGGCGCGGCGTCTCCGCCACGATCGTCGAGGTCGAGGCCTACGGCGGCGTGCCCGACGGGCCCTGGCCGGATGCGGCCGCGCATTCCTACCGCGGCCCCAACGGCCGTAATGCGGTGATGTTCGGTCCGCCGGGTCGCCTGTACACCTACCGCAGCCACGGCATCCACGTCTGCGCGAATGTCGCCTGCGGCCCGGACGGGACCGCGGCCGCCGTCCTGCTGCGCGCCGCGGTCATCGAGGACGGCGTGGAGACCGCCGTGTCCCGCCGCGGCGCGGCGGTGCGGCCCGCCGGGTTGGCGCGCGGACCGGGCAACCTGTGCTCGGCGCTGGGCATCACCATGGCCGACAACGGGGTTGACCTGTTCGATCCCGACAGCCCGGTGCGGCTGGAACTCGGCGACACCGTCGCCGCGGTCAGCGGTCCGCGGGTCGGCATCAGCCAGGCCGCGGACCGGCCGTGGCGGCTGTGGCTGGCCGGGTTGCCGGAGGTCTCGGCGTACCGGCGCAGCCCCCGGGCGCCGGCCCCGGGCGCCAGTGACTGACCGGCGGCCACGATCCGGGAAGATCTAGACCATGACGATCCTCGACGAGTTGGACTGGCGTGGGCTGATCGCGCAGTCCACCGACCTCGACGCGCTGGCCGCCGCGACCGCGCAGGGACCCCTCACCCTGTATGCCGGGTTCGACCCGACCGCGCCCAGCCTGCACGCCGGCAACCTGGTGCCGCTGCTGGCGCTGCGCCGTTTCCAACGCGCCGGGCACCGCCCCATCGTGTTGGCCGGCGGGGCGACCGGCATGATCGGCGACCCCCGCGAGGCCGGTGAGCGCACCCTCAACACCGCCGACACCGTCGCCGAGTGGACCGAGCGAATCCGCGGACAATTGGAACGCTTCGTCGACTTCGACGACACCCCGACCGGTGCGATCATTGAGAACAATCTCACGTGGACCCGCGAGCTGTCCGCGGTGGAGTTCCTCCGCGACGTCGGCAAGCACTTCTCGGTCAACGTGATGCTGGATCGCGACACCATCCGACGGCGCCTGGACGGCGAAGGCATCTCCTACACCGAATTCAGCTACATGCTGCTGCAGGCCAACGACTACGTCGAACTGCACCGGCGGCACGGGTGCGCACTGCAGATCGGCGGATCCGACCAGTGGGGCAACATCATCGCCGGGGTGCGCCTGGTGCGCCAGCGGCTGGGCGCGACCGTGCACGCGCTGACCGTGCCGCTGGTGACCGCCGCCGACGGCACCAAGTTCGGCAAGTCCACCGGCGGCGGCAGCCTGTGGCTGGATCCCGAGCTGACCAGCCCGTACGCCTGGTACCAGTACTTCGTCAACACCGCCGACGCCGACGTCATCCGCTACCTGCGCTGGTTCACCTTCCTGTCCGCCGACGAACTCGCGGAGTTGGCGGCGGCGACCGCGGACCGGCCCCAGGAGCGCGCCGCCCAGCGGCGGCTGGCCCGCGAGTTCACCACGCTGGTGCATGGCGAGGCGGCCACCGCGGCGGTCGAGCACGCCAGCCAGGCGTTGTTCGGCCGGGGGGAGCTGTCCCGGCTCGACGAGGCCACGCTGGCGGCCGCGCTGCGGGAGACCTCGGTGGCCCAGCTGGCGCCCGGCGGTCCGGACGGCATCGTGGATTTGCTGGTCGCCACCGGACTCTCGGCGAGCAAGGGCGCGGCGCGACGCACGATCGGCGAGGGCGGGGTGTCGGTCAACAACGTCCGGATCGACAGCGACGAGTGGGTGCCGCAGCGCTCCGACTTCCTGCACGACCGGTGGCTGGTGCTGCGCCGCGGCAAGCGCAACGTGGCCGGCGTCGAGCGCACCGGTTGATCTTGAAGGAGGTCGAATAATGCCTTCTAGCAGCCAATTTGACTCGGTGTTTCCACTCGCGTAACTTATGCATCGTCGTTGCGACGCGGTTAGCCCGCAGAGCGCGACGGCGTCCCAGAGGAGACACCACTTCGGTGGGGTTCCTCACTGTCCGCACTGCCGATGCGCGGCTAATCGCCGCGGGTCGTCTGCGCGGTCGGAACGGGTGTGTTGTTTGAGAACTCAATAGTGTGTTTGGTGGTTTTTGTTTGTTGTTGTTTTTTGCCATGCCCTTGGCCACCCCGTGTTGGGGGTGTGGTGTTTTTTGTGTCAGATGTTTGTTGTCTGAT
>NZ_MLQM01000305.1:0-2606 GCF_001854525.1 Mycobacterium talmoniae | reverse complement strand
GTCAGAATCAGCGTCTTGAACACCTGGTCGGGCACCACGCCGTCGACGCCGAGCGCGGACAGGGCCTCGACGGCCTCCGCGCCGAACGCCTGCTGACGCGGGTCGTGCCGATACCGCAATACCTGGTGCGGAACCTGGGCCGCCGCCAGGGCCGCGATCGCCGGGGTTGCCGCACGTGCCACCGGCCCAGAGTAGAACCGCCCAGGAACACGGTCCGCCACCCGGATCGCGGCCGGAAATAGCCGCCCGGCCGGTGCTGTTATCTGAGGCAGTTGCGTCGCGGCGGCTGGCATCGCCGGCGCACCGCGTACGGGCGAAGACGACCGGCAGATGACATGGTCGGTCGCCGCCGTAAGATCGGACGAAGGGGAGTCGGGTGTCAACAGCGACGTGCCTGGTGGGCGAGGAGCGGTTGGCTCGGCAAGCCGAGCGTCTGGTGCAGCTGCCGAGGCTGGTTGAGGGCACCGCGACAGAAGGGACAGTGTCAATCACGATGGCCGACGAAGGCGCGACCGGGCCCACTCGTTCCGAGGAGACCGACGCGCAGCTGACCGCGCGCTTTGAGCGCGATGCGATCCCGCTGCTGGACCAGCTGTACGGCGGTGCGCTGCGCATGACCCGCAATCCGGCCGACGCCGAGGACCTGCTGCAAGAAACCATGGTGAAGGCCTATGCGGGGTTCCGCTCCTTCAAAGAGGGCACCAACCTCAAGGCGTGGCTGTACCGGATCCTGACCAACACCTACATCAACAGCTACCGCAAAAAACAGCGTCAACCAGGGGTTTATCCGACCGACGAGGTCACCGACTGGCAGCTGGCGGCTTCCGCCGAGCACACGTCGACCGGGCTGCGCTCGGCGGAGGTCGAGGCACTCGAGTCGCTGCCGGACACCGAGATCAAAGACGCGCTGCAGCAGCTCCCCGAAGATTTTCGGATGGCGGTGTACTACGCCGACGTCGAAGGGTTCCCGTACAAGGAGATCGCCGAGATCATGGACACCCCGATCGGGACGGTGATGTCGCGGCTGCACCGCGGCAGACGTCAGTTACGTGGACTGTTGGCCGATGTGGCCAGGGACCGCGGGTTCATACGTGGTGATCAGGCGGCCGAGGAGGTGTCGTCGTGACCGAGTGCTCGTGCGGGGGAGACCCCGCTGACCGCGCGGGTGCCGACCATTCGCACGCCGGGGCCGACTGCGCCGAGGTGATCGCCGAGGTGTGGACACTGCTCGACGGCGAGTGCACCGCGGAAACCAGGGAGAAGCTACGCCGGCACCTCGAGGCATGTCCCGGCTGCTTCCGGCACTACGGGATCGAGGAGCGGATCAAGTCTTTGATCGCCCGCAAGTGCAGCGGCGAGAAAGCCCCCGATAGTTTGCGCGAGCGGTTGCGGCTGGAGATCAGCCGAACCATCATCATCCGCGGCTAAGCGGCTCCGCCGAAACGGCGAAGCGGCCCGTCAGGAGTTGGGCCGCTTGCCGTGGTTGGCTTTGCTGTGTTTGCGGTCACGCTTCTTGCGGCCACGCTTGGCCATAGTTCACCCTCCTTACGGGATTTTTCTTGCAAGGCAGTCTCTCATGTGGCCGGCGGGGTGCCAGGTCACACCCCAACTTGGGGTCGATGGCGGTCTGGTTGGCTGGGTGGTACCGAGGCTGCATTCAGGGCATCGAGTCTGCACTGACGGCGTCGAGACTGCGCTGACGGCGTCGAGTCTGCACTGACGGCGTCGAGACTGCGCTGACGGCGTCGAGTCTGCACTGACGGCGTCGAGACTGTACTGACGGCGTCGAGGCTGCGCTCAGGGCATCGAGCCTGTACGCAGGGCATCGAGCCTGCGCCCAGGCCAAGAAATCGGTCGAATCGACGGCCTCACCGCAGACTCGACGCCCTCACCGCAGCCTCGACGCCCTCACCGCAGCCTCGACGCCCTCACCGCAGACTCGAGGCCCTCACCGCAGACTCGAGGCGAAAGACGCGTCGGTCGACGCGACCGCCCGAACTGACCGGCCCCCATCGCAGAACGCGATCACCCGGGATCGGGCCGCGTCGAGCGTTCGCCCCGGTGAAGCGATCGGCAACGCGAACTCGTTGCCGAACCCCGACCGGTCAGACGACCGGGCCGCTGGGATTGGCCGGCGCGGTGTCGGCCGGGTCTGGCGGTGCGGGGCTGGTCAGCTCCGGTGGCGTCGGGCCGGTGAGACCCGGCGACGCCGACGCCTGGCCGGGCAACGCTGTGGGTGCTTGACCGGGCACCGCGGGTTGGCCGGGCGCGGTGGCATTCGGATAACCCGAGACCCCCGGAGTCTGCCCCGGTAGCCCAGGGGTCTGCCCCGGCAGCGTGGTGCCGGGATAACCGGGCGTCTGGCCCGGCAACTGGCCGGGCGTCTGCCCCGGCAGCGTGGTGCCCGGGTAGCCGGGTGTCTGGCCCGGCACCTGACCCGGGTAGCCGGGGGTCTGCCCCGGCAAGGTGGTGCCCGGGTAGCCCGGCACGGTGGAACCCGGATAGCCGGTGGTCGGCAGCTGCGAGGTGGGGGCGGTGGGCTCGAGGCCCGGGAAGAATTTGTTCAGGATCGCATTGAGCGGTGTGAGCAGCGCATTGGCGACGTT
>NZ_MLQM01000304.1:0-2648 GCF_001854525.1 Mycobacterium talmoniae | reverse complement strand
GTGGTCGACGGGGACGGCATGCACCGCATCGTCGGGCGCGAATCGGTCGACCTGATCAAATCGGGCGGCTTTCGGGTCGGCGCCGGCGAAATCGAGACCGTGCTGCTTGGGCATCCCGGGGTGGCCGAGGCGGCCGTCGTCGGGGTGCCCGACGCCGACCTGGGCCAGCGGATCGTCGCGTTCGTCGTCGGTGACGCCAAGCCCGACGAGCTGATCAACTATGTGGCCGAGCAACTTTCCGTGCACAAACGCCCCCGTGAAGTGCGGATCGTCGATGGGTTGCCGCGCAACGCGATGGGCAAAGTGCTCAAAAAGGAGCTGCTGGCCTAGGCTCGCTGGTGGCCCGCCGGGCGGGGTCACCGATGCGATACGAGAAGGGGAGACCCACGATGAGACGGTTCGGCATCGGCGTGGTCAGCATCGTCGCCGCCGCGGTGTGCACGCTGACTGGCTGTTCGGCCGTGGACAAGGTCACCAACAAGGGTGGCGACACCACCTGCAAGGAATTCCGGCGCCAAAGCCAAGACAAGCAGGAATCCGAAGTCACCAAGATGCTCAAGGACCAACACGGCAAAGAGCCGTCCCACCTTGAGGTCTCGGCAACCCGGGTGGCGGTGGACGCCTACTGCCAGACCATCGGGAAAGACAGCAGCAAGATCAGCGACTCGCAGCTCTGAGCTTTCGCTAGTTGGCGTGCAGGTCCTCGTTGAGCGCGATACCCTGCCCGTCGCGGGCCACCACCTCCACCGCGCCGCTGACCGAATTGCGGCGGAACAGCAGGTTGTTCTCGCCGGACAGGTCGCGGGCCTTGACGGCGCGACCGTCGGGCATGGTGACCTTGGTGCCGGCGGTGACGTAGAGGCCGGCCTCGATGACGCAGTCGTCGCCCAAGGAGATCCCCAAGCCGGCGTTGGCGCCCAGCAGGCAGCGCTTGCCGATCGAAATGACTTGCGTCCCACCGCCGGACAGCGTGCCCATGATGGACGCGCCGCCGCCGACATCGGAGCCGTCGCCGACGACCACCCCGCCCGAGACCCGGCCCTCGATCATCGACGCGCCCAGGGTGCCGGCGTTGAAGTTGACGAAGCCTTCGTGCATGACGGTGGTGCCCGACGCCAGATGGGCGCCCAGCCGCACCCGGTCGGCGTCGGCGATCCGCACCCCGGCGGGCAGCACGTAGTCGACCATCCGCGGGAACTTGTCCACGCCGTACACCGTGACCGGTCCGCGGCGGCGCAACCGGGCCCGCACGGTTTCGAAGCCCTCGACGGCGCACGGACCGTGGTTGGTCCACACCACATTGGTCAACAGCGGAAAGAAGCCGTCGGCGTTCAGGCCGTGCGGGGCCACCAGCCGGTGGGACAGCAGGTGCAGCCGCAGGTAGACGTCGTAGGCGTCGGTGGCCTTGTCGCCCAGGTCGCCGATCACGGTCCGCACCGCGACGGTCTCGGTGCCGCGGTCCTCGTCGCGTCCGGTCAGCGCGGCCAGCTCGTCGGGAACCTCGGCCACCGACAGCCGGGTGGTGCCGGCCTCGCCGGCGTCGATCAGTTCCGGTGCCGGAAACCAGGTGTCGAGCACCGACCCGTCGCCGGCCAGCGTCGCCAATCCAATACCCGAAGCTCCAGTCACGCGGTCAGGCTACTTTCCTTGCGCGAGCAGACGCAAAAGTACCCTTGAGATGCCCCGCGAGGGGGCTTTTACGTCTGCTCGGCGGTTAAGGTGAGTCCGTGCTGGACCTGCGTGGGGACCCGATCGAGCTGACCGCCGCCCTGGTCGACATCCCCAGCGAGTCGCGCCACGAGGCCCGCATCGCCGACGCGGTCGAGGCCGCGCTGCGGGCCCAGACCAGCGGCTTCGAGATCCTGCGCAGCGGCGACGCGGTGCTGGCCCGCACCGCGCTGGGCCGGCCCACCCGGGTGCTGCTGGCCGGGCACCTAGACACCGTCCCGGTGGCCGACAACCTGCCCAGCCGCCGCTCCTTTGGCGACGACGGTGAGCTGCTGCACGGCTGCGGCACCGTGGACATGAAATCCGGGGACGCGGTGTTCCTGCATCTGGCCGCCACCCTCGACGCACCCGCCCACGATCTGACCCTGGTGTTCTACGACTGCGAGGAGATCGAGGCCGCCGCCAACGGTTTGGGGCGCATCGAACGCGACCTGCCGGACTGGCTCCGGGCCGACGTCGCCATTCTCGGGGAGCCCAGCGGCGGCTACATCGAGGCCGGCTGCCAGGGCACGCTGCGCGTGGTGATCCGCGCCGGCGGCACCCGCGCCCACTCGGCGCGGTCCTGGATGGGCGACAACGCCATCCACAAACTGGGCGCGGTGCTGGGCCGGCTCACCGCGTACCGGGCCCGCACCGTCGACATCGACGGCTGCACCTACCGCGAAGGGCTGTCGGCGGTGCGCATCGACGGCGGCGTGGCCGGCAACGTCATCCCCGACGCGGCCAGCGTCACGGTCAACTTCCGGTTCGCCCCGGACCGGTCTCCCGAGCAGGCGCTGGCCCACGTGCACGAGGTGTTCGACGGGCTCGACGTGGCCATCGAGCAGACCGACGCCGCCGACGGTGCGCTGCCCGGCCTGTCCCAGCCGGCCGCCAAAGCCCTGGTCGACGCCGCCGACGGCCGGGTCCGGGCGAAATAC
>NZ_MLQM01000303.1:0-2653 GCF_001854525.1 Mycobacterium talmoniae | reverse complement strand
GTTCACTGAGGAAGTCCGCGCGAAAGACCGACGTCGTCTCTACGGTGACGTCGTCAGTGGTTTGGTCGTTGTCGTTTTCCGTCACCCGCTGCTCCTCACTGGCCGCTGTGGCGTTCTCTGATGGGGTCCGCTCGGCCACCTCCGCGGCGGTCTTGCCGCCGCTGAGTCGACCGTACCGCGCAGCGGTCCACAATGTGCCCACCATGGCAAGGCCGGCGTTGTCGGCGGAGCGCTGCGCTGGATTGCTCGGCTCCTCCGCACGCCGCTGAGGGCATGCATCGTCGCCGAGCTAGCAGGCACCCTAACAATTATCATTCGGTCAGCGTGCCGCGGTAGCCGTCGGCGTCCAACAGCGCGCCGAGCGTGGCGTCCAGACCCGCGCCGTCGGCGTCGTCGACCTGGAGGTCCACCAGCCAGCCCGCGCCGTAGGGGTCGGAGTTCACCAGTTGCGGGCTGGCGTCCAGGTCGCCGTTGACGGCAACGACTTTCGCGGACAGCGGGGCGAACAAATCCGACACCGACTTGGTGGATTCCACCTCGCCGAACGACTCCCCCGCCGTCACGGCGCCGCCCACCTCGGGCAGCTGGACGAACACCACGTCGCCCAGCGCGGACTGAGCAAAGTCGGTGATGCCCACCCGCACGGTGTTATCCCCGGTGCGGCGAACCCATTCGTGTTCGGCGGTGTAGTGCAGGTCGGCTGGGACGTCGCTCACGATGGTCCTGTTCTTCTCGGCGTATTCACTTGACGGGCTGAGCGTATTGGCGGGGTTTCGGTTGCCGCAAGGCGGTGACCTCGACCCGTTCGGCTTGCTGCACCGACATGGCGCCGCCGACCCGTTTGACGCTGTCGACCGCCCCGCCGGGAATGTTCATCGCCGCCGCCAGGGTCGGTGAATCGCCAATCGCGATAACCGAATACGGCGGGGTCAAAGTGGTGCCGTCGATCTCCAGCGCGCCGCCGGCGCCGGTCACCCAGGTGCTGACCCCCACCCGCACCGCCTGGGCCGCGTCGCGGATCTCCAGCGCCTCGGCGCCGGCGGCCCGCAGCTCGTTGATCACGTCGAGCATCGCCTCGGGCGCCACCCCGTGCCGGGGATCGTCGATGGTGATGGTGACGCCGGGACCGCTGGCCCCGACGGTGCCGATCAGAATGGCCAGGGCTGCCAGCCGGTCCTGGGCGTTTTTGATGGCGGCCTGGTCGTTGCTGCCCGACTGCTGCAGGGTGACCAGGGTTTGCTGCAGGTCGCTCACCTCGGTGTTGAGCGCCGCCTCGCGTTGCCGCAGCGAATCCAGCAGCACCAGCAGGTCGGCGGGCCGCGCCGTTTCCAGGGAGTCGCCGGAGTCGTTCTGGCGGACCTGGGTCGCGATGGCCACCCCCAGCAGCAGGCACAGCACGATGGCCAGCACCGCGAACACCGGCTGGGCGCGGGCGCGCCGCAGCAGGCCGAACAGCCCGCGTTGCTGCAGCGGCCCGATCTCGGGTTGCGGGCTGTGCGGCGGCAGCTCGTGCCGGCCGTGCGCGACGGTGTCGGCGTGCTGCCCCGAGTCGGTGTGGTCGCTGCGTTCGCTCACCGTTAGGCCCCGAACAACCGGCGCCGCAGCGCGGCGGCGTTACCGAAGATGCGAATGCCCAGCACCACGATGATCGCGGTCGACAGCTGGGTGCCCACCCCGAGTTGGTCCCCGACGTAGACGATCAGCGCGGCCACCAGAACGTTGAAGACGAACGAGATCACGAAGACCTTCGGGTCGAAGATGCGCTCCAGGTAGGCCCGCAGCCCGCCGAACACCGCATCGAGCGCGGCCACCACCGCGATCGGCAGATACGGCTGGACCACCTCGGGCACGCTGGGATGGAAAACCAACCCCAACACGATGCCGACGGTCACCGCCACGATGCCGATCATCGGCGTCCACTTCCGGTCACTAGGCCCCAATCTGCTTGGCGAATTTGACATCCCGGACGGCTCCGGCGGGCAGTACCAGTCCATCACCGGAGCTGACGGCGACACCGACCCCGTAGGACATCTCCAGTAGGCGCAGACGATACAGGCCGGGGCTGCGGTCGAAAGCATCTTGCATGGCGTGTGGCGGGCCGATCGCCAGGATGGTGTAGGGGCTGCTGATCGGGATGTTGTCGACCAGGATCGCCCCGCCGGCCTGCCGGATGGTCACGTTCGGCCCGATCCGCACCCCGTCGACCGCGATCGCCTCGGCGTCGCTGGCCCACAGCGAGTTGACCACCAGCTGCAGGTCGCGGTCCAAAATGATCTGCTGGCTGCCGGCCACCCGTTGTTTGGACACGTCCGACAGGTTGCGGCTGACCCCGGGATCGGTGACGGTCACGGTCAACCCGGGGCCGATGACCTGGTTGCTGGCGCCGGCCAGGGAAAGCTGGTCGAGGCGGGCCAGCAGGTCGCGGCCCTCGGCGTCGTCGTTGAGTTGACGCCGCTGCAGCTCGTCGACCTGGGTGGACAGCGCGTTGCGCCGCCCGGCCAGGTCGTGGGTGGACGCCTCCGCCGAGCGCACACTGCCGGCCAGCACCTGCTGGGCGGCCCGCACCCCCGGCTCCAGCGTGCGGGCCTGCGCCACCGCGGCGGCGAACACCGCGGCCACCAGCAATACCGCCAACGCTTGCCATACCCACCCG
>NZ_MLQM01000302.1:0-2677 GCF_001854525.1 Mycobacterium talmoniae | reverse complement strand
GGTGATCACCGACTCCGGGCGGGTGGATCAGCGCATCGTCGAACTCGGCGACGTCATCGACGACCACCAGGTGTCCCAGCTGCGTGAGCTGCTCGGCCAGGCGCTGGAGGGCAAGAAGCTGCCGGCCGCCTCGGTGGCGGTCGCGGATTTGGCCAGCCAACTCGACGGCACCGGCGGGTTGGGCGACGCCGTCGGCCGGGCGGCGACGGTGCTGCTGGAGTCGCTGGTGGAGCATAATGACGAGCGTTTGCTGCTGGGGGGCACCGCCAACCTGACCCGCAACACCGCCGACTTCGGGGGTTCGCTGCGCTCCATCCTGGAGGCGCTGGAGGAGCAGGTGGTGGTGCTGCGGCTGCTGGCCGCCCAGCAGGAGGCCGGCAAGGTCACCGTGCGGATCGGCCACGAGACCGAGGCCGAGCAGATGGTGGGCACCTCGGTGGTGTCGACCGCCTACGGGTCGACGGACACCATCTACGGCGGGATGGGGGTGCTGGGGCCCACTCGCATGGACTATCCGGGAACTATCGCTAGTGTCGCTGCGGTTGCTTTGTACATCGGCGAGGTACTGGGTGCCCGATGAACGTGCATCCAGGGAGTTGAACGAAGCCGCCTGGCGCGGCGTGGGAAAGGTCAAGCGTGGCACGCGACTATTACGGGCTGCTCGGCGTGGGCAGAAACGCGAGCGATACAGAGATCAAACGCGCCTACCGCAAACTGGCGCGTGAGCTGCATCCCGACATCAACCCCGACGAGGCGGCGCAGGCGAAATTCCAGGAGATCAGCGTCGCCTACGAGGTGCTGTCCGACCCCGAGAAGCGCCGCATCGTCGATTTGGGCGGGGACCCGCTGGAGAACGCCGCCGCGGCCGGCAACGGCGGCTTCGCCGGCTTCGGCGGCCTGGGCGACGTATTCGAGGCGTTCTTCGGCGGCGGCACCGCCTCGCGCGGACCGGTCGGCCGGGTCCGGCCCGGCTCGGATTCGCTGCTGCGGATGCGGCTGGACCTCACCGAGTGCGCCACCGGGGTGACCAAGCAGGTCACCGTGGACACCGCCGTGCTGTGCGACCGCTGCCAGGGCCGCGGCACCAACGGCGACTCCCAGCCGGTGGCCTGCGACACCTGCGGGGGCCGCGGGGAGGTGCAAAGCGTCCAGCGCTCGCTGCTGGGGCAGGTGATGACGTCGCGGCCGTGCCCGACGTGCCGCGGTGTCGGCGAGGTCATCCTCGACCCCTGCTATCAGTGCGGCGGCGACGGCCGGGTGCGGGCGCGCCGCGAGATCAGCGTGAAGATCCCGGCCGGGGTCGGCGACGGTATGCGGGTCCGGCTGGCCGCCCAGGGCGAGGTGGGCCCGGGCGGTGGCCCGGCCGGTGACCTGTACGTCGAGGTGCACGAGCAGGCCCACGACATCTTCGTCCGCGACGGCGACGACCTGCACTGCACCATCTCGGTGCCGATGGTCGACGCGGCGCTGGGCACCTCGGTCAAGGTGGACGCCATCCTGGACGGGCTCACCGAGATCGCCGTCGCGCCGGGCACCCAGCCCGGCTCGGTGATCACGCTGCGCGGCCACGGCATGCCGCACCTGCGCTCCGGGGTGCGCGGCGATTTGCACGTGCACGTCGAGGTGGTGGTGCCCGACCGGCTGGATGGCCGCGACACCGAATTGCTGCGCGAGCTGAAGAGCCGGCGCAGCCGCGACACCGCCGAGGTCCGGTCGACGCACAGCTCCGCCAGCAGCGGGCTGTTCAGCCGGCTGCGCGAGACGTTCACCGGACGCTGACGGTGGCGGGCCTGTTCTACGTCGACGACCTGCCCGACGTCGGGGGGCTGGCCGCCATTCGCGACGAGGAAGAGGCCTTTCACGCCACCATCGTGCGGCGCATTCGCCGCGGTGAGCAGGTGGTGTTCAGCGACGGCGCCGGGCAGCTGGCCCGCTGCGAAGTCGAACAGGCCGACCGCGGGGGATTGGTGGCGCGGGTGTTGCGGCGCTGGCGCGACGACCCGGCCGCGCCGCCGGTGACGGTGGTGCAGGCGCTGCCCAAATCCGACCGGTCCGAGTTGGCGATCGAACTGGCCACCGAGGCCGGCGCCGATGCGTTCCTGGCCTGGGCCGCGGCGCGCTGCGTGGCCCGTTGGGAGGGTGCCCGGGTCGACAAGGGGCTGCGCCGCTGGCGCGCGGTGGTACGGGCGGCGGCCGCGCAGTCGTGCCGCGCCCACATCCCGGCCGTGGACGGGGTGGTGTCCACCGCTGCGCTGGCCGAGCGGATCCGGGACCGGGTGGCCTCGGGTGCGGTGGTGCTGGTGTTGGACGCCTCGGCCACCGACCGGCTGGCTGACCTGCCGCTGGCGCAGGCGACGGAGCTGATGCTGGTGGTCGGCCCGGAAGGCGGGATCACCGACGACGAGCTCGCGGCGTTGACCGACGCGGGGGCGCTCGCGGTCCGGCTGGGCCCGACCGTGCTGCGCACCTCGAGCGCGGCCGCGGTCGCGTTGGGTGCGTTGGGGGTGCTGACGCCGCGTTGGGGGTGATGCGGCGCGGGCATGCTGCTGAGATCGACGTCTTTTTTTGCGAAACCGGCCGGTTACGGGCCTATAGGTCAATCTGGACGTCGATTTCAGCAGCACCGCCGGTCGCCGGCGCGCTGTGGGCACGGCCCGGCTGGTCGTTGGGGTGGATC
>NZ_MLQM01000301.1:0-2782 GCF_001854525.1 Mycobacterium talmoniae | reverse complement strand
GCGGGCCGAGCACCAGGGTGCGGCGTTGGGCGCGTTGGTGGTCGGTGAAGTCGCCGTCTTGGTCGAGGGTGTCGGCGTAGCGCACGGCCAGTTTCTGGAGGTGGTCGGGGCGCATCTGGGTGGCCCAGTCGGCCAGGTTGGTTTCGGCTTGGGTTCGGGTGGTGGTGTCGACGCGTTCGGATAGGTAGCTGAAGAAGTCGCGGATTACCCGGATGTGGGCGGAGTTGAGGTGTCCGGCGCGTTGGGCGGCGGCCACCGTGGGCAACAAGGGTTCCACGGGTTGTCCGGTGACTGAGCGCCGGGGCCCGAGGTCGGTGGCTTCGGTGATGCGGCGGCCGGCTTCGCCGCGGGTGATCAGCAGCCGATCGGCCAGCGCCCAGCGCAGTTTGGCACCTAACTCCGAGGTGTCGGCGTAGTCGGCGAGCTGGTTGATCAACGGGTGCTCGACGGCGGGCAGTTGGCGGCGCAGCACCTCGCAGCGCTCCAACATGTCCAGGCGTTCCGGGGTGGTCAGGGCTTCAAAGTCCAACTCCAACAACCGGTTCATATCGGCGGCCAACGCGTCGAAAGCTTCGACGATCTGTTCGCGGCTAGCCGTTTCCATACCCCCGACGCTAGCCACGGGGTCCGACAAAACTTGGGTCGAAAAGCCTCAAGACACGCCCTTAAAGGTCACAGAATCATAACAATCCGAGTGAGTGTCGGGTGAAACGGCCACCGTGCAACAGATCGCATTGTCCGGCTAGCCGGCCGACAAGCGCCCAGCCTTCCGAATCCTCGGGTGGGTGATCGCCGACCCGCGGACGACGGCGTCAGTGCGAGGGTTTGGGTTTACCGGGGTGCGACGGGTTGCGGGACGACGGCTTGTGGCACGACCGGTTGTGGTGCGACGGCTTGCGGTACAACCGGCTGAGGGATGACCGCTTGCGGTACAACCGGTTGCGGGACGACGGCCTGGGGCACGGCCGGTTGCGGAACCACGGCTTGCGGGACGCCAACGGTGTTCGGCGCGGGGACCGCTCCCGGCACGCCCGGTTGCTGGGCGACGGGCGCCGGCACGCCGGGCTGCGGTGCACCCGGTGGCGGGGCCGCCGGTTGCGGCGGGCCGGCCAGGACCCGCAGCAGGTCGGGTTTCATCTCCTGTAGCTGCGAGCCCCAATAACCCCAGCTGTGCGTGCCGCTGGCCGGGAACTTGAACACCCCGTTGTGGCCACCGGCCGCCAGGTACTTCTGCTGAAACTCCTTGTTGGTCTTCACGGTGATGTTCTCCAGGAACTGCGCGCTGTACTGCGTGCCGAAATCACCGGCGCCGTCGAGATCCGACAGCGTGCCGTTACCGCAGTACACCCAGATCGCGGTGTTGTTGGCCACCAACCGGCCGATGTTGACCATCGGATCGTTGCGGCGCCAGGCGGGATCGTTGGCTGTTCCCCACATATCCGTTGCGGTGTAGCCGCCGGCGTCCTTCATCGCGAAGCCGATCATGGTGGGCCACAACCCTTGTGACGGGTTGAGGAAACCGGACAGCGAGCTGGCGAAGACAAACTGCGCGGGGTGCCAGATCGCCAGGGTCAACGCCGCACCGCCGGCCATCGACAGGCCCACCACCGCGTTGCCGACCGCCGACACCGTCCGGTTGGCGGCCAGCCAGGACGGCAACTCCTGGGTCAGGAAGGTCTCCCATTTGTAGGTTTGGCAGCCGGCGCTGCCGCAGGCCGGCTTGTACCAGTCGGTGTAGAAGCTGGACTGACCGCCCACCGGCATGATGACCGATATACCGGATTGGTAAAACCACTCGAACGCAGCGGTGTTGATGTCCCAGCCGCTGTTGTCGTCCTGGGCGCGCAGGCCGTCGAGCAGGTACAGCGCTTGGGGGCCGCCGCCTTGGAATTCGACCTTGATGTCGCGGCCCATCGCCGGGGACGGCACCTCCAGGTATTCGACCGGCAGGCCCTTACGGGAGAACGCGGCGGACGTGGGCGTACAGCTGGGCGCGCTGGCCAGGCCCAGCAGCGCCGCCGCTAACAGCGTGACCGCGGCGACGCGGCGCGGCCGTATCCGGGAAACCTTGCGCACGCACATCGCCCACACCGGCCGTTCTCCCCTGCCTCGTCGGTTGTCTCACCGGGAAGCTAACAGAGCAGAGGCCGCCCACCATCTGGCCGCGCGGGCCGTAATTGCCTCGTGACCAACGTGATCCGATTGTGACGTCGGAGGCGGGGATCCTTTATGGTCGACCCGGCGCCGGCGGGAGGATGGGCGGCAGGCCCAGGCCCGGCGGCGGCGCTTGCTGCGGCGGCGGACAGGTGGGCGGGCAGTCGACCAGCTGCCAGGGCTGGCAGTGGTCGGTCTTGAAGGCGGTGTCGCTCGGCTCGATCTGCACGACCTGCGGTTTCTTGGTCATCGCGTTGTCGACGATCTTGTCGCCGCTCAACCGCTTCCAGTAGCACACCCCGTCACCGGCGGGACCCTCCGAACTGTAGGTGCCCGGCGCGATGTCGGTGCCGACCTTGTAGGTGCCGTCCTTGTCGATCGCCGCCTTCGGGGCGGGTGCCGGACTCGCCGGAATTTGCGGGGCCGGCGGGGGCGGGGGGGACCGCTACAGCCCCGCAGGGGGGGGTGGGAGCAGGAGGGTGACACTAAGACGGGACCGGAGGGGCGACGGGGAGCCTCCTGGACCCTTCTAGCGGCCGGGGCGGGCGGAGGAGAGAAAGTGCGGGGTCGGGGGGAGGGGAGGGCGGGGATGGGGGAGAGAGGGGGTGGAGGGCGGTGGGGGCGTGGG
>NZ_MLQM01000300.1:0-2917 GCF_001854525.1 Mycobacterium talmoniae | reverse complement strand
CTAGTCGATGAGGCTAGGGTGAAGGTCGAGCGGACCGCCGAGGGCGATCTGCGGTTCGCGGTGCACGGCGGGTTTCTGTCGGTGACGGAGGAGGGGGTGAGCACCCTCGCCGAGTCCGTGGACTTTGCGGACGAGAGCGACGAGGCCACCGGCCGCCACGACGCCCAGTCCGGCGACCCGCGGGTCGCGGCACGGGGACGAGCCCGGCTGCGTGCCTTGGGCGTGATCGACTAGCAGGTCTGGCCGATGCACGTGCCAATGATCCTCCTGGCCGTGCTCAGCGCCGTCCTGTTGCTCGCTGTCCTAGCGCTGAGCTACCGACTGTGGAATCTGCGGCAGGGCGGCACGGCGGCGATCATGCGCGACATTCCCGCGGTCGGCGGGCACGGCTGGCGCCACGGGGTAATCCGTTACCGCGGTGGTGAAGCCGCGTTCTATCGGCTGTCCAGTGTGCGGTTGTGGCCGGACCGTCGGCTGGCCCGGCGCGGCGTCGAAATCGTTTCGCGGCGCTCGCCGCGCGGCGACGAGTTCGACATCATGACCGGCGAGATCGTGATCCTGGAGCTCCGCGACAGCACCCAGGACCGCAGAGAGGGCTTCGAGATCGCGCTGGATCAGGGCGCCCGTACCGCGTTCCTGTCCTGGCTGGAATCACGACCCTCACCGCGCGCCCGTCGGCGCAGCACCTGAGTTTGCGCGGGTTTTCTTGCCGCGAGATCGACGTTAACGGGCGAAAGCACGAGTGGCGCACCCGTTAACGTCGATTTCGGCGCCCGACCCCCATCAGCGGCGGCTAGGCGCCGCCGCCGGGTTGCCAGAGCACATCACCGTCGGGGTTGGCCAGTCGTGCCAGGATGAACAGCAAGTCGGACAAGCGGTTTAGGTACTTGGCCGGCAATGTGGTGGTGTCGTCGGGGTGGGCGCTGATCGCCGCCCACGCCGAGCGCTCGGCGCGGCGGACCACGGTGCGCGCGGTGTGCAGCAGCGCCGAGAGCGGCGAACCGCCCGGCAAGATAAACGAATTCAGCTTCGGCAGGCTCTCGTTGTACTCGTCGCACCAGCGCTCCACCCGATCGATATAGGCCTGGGTGATGCGCAGCGGCGGGTACTCCGGGTTCTCGGCCACCGGGGTGGCCAGATCGGCGCCGACGTCGAACAGGTCGTTTTGGATCTGGCGCAATACGGCCGTCAGCGCCTCGTCGGGCTTGCCCAGCGCGACCGCGACGCCGAGCGCGGCATTGGCCTCGTCGCAGTCGGCGTAGGCCGTCAGGCGCGTGTCATTCTTGGAGACCCGCGAGAAATCACTGAGCCCGGTGGTCCCGTCATCGCCGGTCCGGGTGTAGACGCGCGTGATGTGCACAGCCATGGTCAAACCGTACCGGTCCGACTGACACTGGTCATAACTCTCATTACACTGACCCGCGTGAGCGAGCGATTCGTGGTGACTGGCGGCACCCGGTTGTCCGGCGAGGTCGCCGTCGGGGGCGCCAAGAACAGCGTGCTCAAGCTGATGGCCGCGGCGCTGCTGGCCGAGGGCACCAGCACCATCACGAATTGCCCGGACATCCTCGACGTGCCGTTGATGGCCGAGGTGCTGCGCGGCCTGGGCGCCACCGTGGAACTCGACGGGGTCACCGTGCGCATCACCTCCCCCGACGAGCTCAAGTACGACGCCGACTTCGCCGCGGTCCGCCAGTTCCGAGCCTCGGTGTGCGTGCTGGGCCCGCTGGTGGGCCGCTGCAAGCGGGCCAAGGTCGCGCTGCCCGGCGGTGACGCCATCGGGTCGCGCCCGCTGGATATGCATCAGGCCGGGCTGCGGCAGCTGGGGGCGCACTGCAACATCGAGCACGGCTGCGTGGTCGCACACGCAGACACGTTGCGGGGCGCGGAGATTCAGCTGGAGTTCCCGTCCGTGGGCGCGACCGAGAACATCCTGATGGCCGCGGTGCTGGCCGAGGGCGTGACCACCATTCACAATGCGGCCCGCGAACCCGACGTGGTCGACCTGTGCACGATGCTGAACCAGATGGGTGCCCAGATCGAGGGCGCCGGGTCGCCGACGTTGACGATCACCGGGGTGCCGCGGCTGTACCCGACCGAGCATCGGGTGATCGGGGACCGCATTGTCGCGGCCACCTGGGCGATCGCGGCGGTGATGACCCGCGGTGACATCACGGTGACCGGGATCGATCCCGCGCACCTGCAGCTGGTGCTGCACAAGCTGCACGACGCCGGCGCCACCGTCACCCAGACCGATGACAGCTTCCGCGTCGCGCAATACGAGCGGCCGAAGGCGGTCAACGTCGCGACGTTGCCGTTTCCCGGGTTCCCCACCGATCTGCAGCCGATGGCGATCGGGCTGGCCTCGATCGCCGATGGCACCTCGATGATCACCGAGAACGTGTTCGAGGCCCGGTTTCGGTTCGTCGAGGAGATGGTCCGGCTCGGCGCCGACGCGCGCACCGACGGGCACCACGCGGTGGTGCGGGGCATCCCGCAGTTGTCCAGCGCGCCGGTGTGGTCCTCGGACATCCGCGCGGGCGCCGGCCTGGTGTTGGCGGGCCTGGTCGCCGACGGAGACACCGAGGTCCACGACGTCTATCACATCGATCGCGGGTACCCGTTGTTCGTGGAGAACCTGGCCAGTTTGGGCGCGGAGATCGAACGGGTAGAGTAGTCCGCAGTGCCAACCCCGCGGCCGTCGAAACCGCTGCGATCTCCGTACGGAGCCGACGTCCGGGGTTGACGTCGCCCAAGCCCTGGAGTACAGTGGCAGGGTTGCCTGAAAACCGGGTGTGTTGTTTGAGAACTCAATAGTGTGTTTGGTGGTTTTTGTTTGTTGTTGTTTTTTGCCATGCCCTTGGCCACCCCGTGTTGGGGGTGTGGTGTTTTTTGTGTCAGATGTTTGTTGTCTGAT
>NZ_MLQM01000299.1:0-3033 GCF_001854525.1 Mycobacterium talmoniae | reverse complement strand
CCCCCCCCCCCGCCGCCCCCGCCGCGCAAACACACCCCGGCCGCCGGCCGCCGGCGCTGCTGATCGCCGGCAGCGGACCCACCGACCGCGACGGCAACTCCGCGGTGCTGCCGGGCGCCCTGGACACGCTGCGCAACGTCGCGCAGGCGCTGTCCGAGGACGGCGTGGCCAGCCTGCGCTACGACAAACTCGGCACCGGTCAGACCGGCCTGGGGCCCTACGCCCGCGACCCGGCGACCATCGACATGGCCGTATTCGAGGACGAGGCCGGCGCCGCGCTGAGGTTCCTGGCCCACCACGCCGGCGTCGACCCGACGCGGCTGATGGTGCTGGGCCACAGCGAGGGCGCCCTGTACGCGCTGCGGCTGGCCACCGCGGCGCCGGGCACCGCGCCACCGGTGCGGGCGCTGGGCCTGGTGGAACCGGCCAGCCTCCGCATCCTGGACCAGGTGTCCGAGCAGGCCCACGCCCAGGCCGACGCCGCCGTGCGGGCCGGCCGGCTCACCGCGGAGCAGGCCGCCGCCAGCGCCGCGGCCATCGACCGCGCGATCGGGCAGTTTCGCGCCACCGGGCAGGTCCCGCCCGACCTGCCGGCGGGCCTGCGGCCGGTGATCAACCCCGTCAACGCGCGGGCGCTGGCCCAAGAGGACGCCGTCGACCCGGCGGCGCTGGCCGCCGCGCTGCCCCGGGGCATGCCGGTGCTGGTCACCTGCAGCGACGCCGACATCCAGATCAGCTGCGGCGACGTCGACCAGCTGATGGCCGGGCTGTCCCGCGCCGGCACCCGCACCGACCACGTGCGGCTGACCGGAGTGGACCACGTCCTCAAGGAGGACCCCGGCAAGACCATGGCCAACTACGCGCGGCCGCTGCCGTTTTCGGCCCAGTTCACCGAAGCCCTGGCGGCGTTTTGCCGCGACGCACTCTAGGCTCGTCGGCGATGACTGCCCTGGATCTGCTTGGTGATTGGCCGGTGCCGCACGCGGCGGCCGCCGTGGTCGGAACCGACGGCGTGTTGGCCAGCCACGGCGACACCACCCGGCCGTTCCCGCTGGCGTCGGTGACCAAACCGCTGGTGGCGCGGGCGGTGCAGGTCGCCGTCGAAGAAGGCGCGATCGAGCTGGCCGAGGAGGCCGGCCCACCCGGCGCGACGGTGCGGCACCTGCTGGCGCACACCTCCGGGCTGGCCATGCTCACCGATCAGGTGTTGGCCAAACCCGGCACCCGGCGGATCTACTCCAACTCCGGGTTCGCGGTGCTGGCGCGGACGGTGCAGGACGCGTCGGGCATCGCGTTCGAGCGCTATCTGGCCGAGGCGATCTGCGAACCGCTGGGCCTGACCGCCACCCGGCTCGACGGGGGCGCGCCGGCGGCCGGGTTCGGGGTGACCTCGACGGTGGCCGACCTGGCGGTGTTCGCCGCCGACCTGCTGCGCCCGGCGACGGTGTCGGCGCCGATGCACGCCGAGGCGATCAGCGTGCAATTTCCCGGCCTGGCCGGGGTGCTGCCCGGCTACGGGGTGCAGCGGCCCAACGACTGGGGGCTGGGCTTCGAGATCAAGGGCGGCAAATCGCCGCACTGGACGGGGTCGAAGAACTCGCCGCGCACCTTCGGGCATTTCGGCCAGTCGGGCACCCTGATCTGGGTCGATCCCGACCGGGAGCTGGCCCTGGTGGTGCTCACCGACCGCGATTTCGGCGACTGGGCGGTGCCGCTGTGGCCCGCGCTGGCCGACGCGGTGATTTCCGAGCACCGCGCAGACTAGCGCAACAGGGGTATCACAAGGCACAATAGACACGCACGACTCACAACTTGACATGAGCGCACAGCAGCATCAGCGCTGTACTCCGGTTCACCAGGCCGTTGGGGAAGACGTCCCTCGTGGAGCCGAAGGAGCAGCAGATGCGTGCGTCGAACCAATTCGCCGACGCGGCCACTGGCGTGGTGTACGTGCACGCCTCACCCGCGGCGGTCTGCCCACACGTCGAGTGGGCGTTGTCGTCGACCCTGCAAGCGACGGCGAACCTCAAGTGGACCCCGCAACCGGCGATGCCCGGGCAGCTGCGGGCGGTGACCAACTGGGTCGGGCCGGTGGGCACCGGCGCCCGGTTGGCCAACGCGCTGCGGTCCTGGTCGGTGCTGCGGTTTGAGATCACCGAGGACCCCAGCGCCGGCGTCGACGGCCAGCGGTTCTGCCACACCCCGCAGCTGGGGTTGTGGCACGGGGCGATGAGCGCCAACGGCGACACCATGGTCGGGGAGATGCGGCTGCGCGCGATGATGGCCGCCGGCGCCGACGCGTTGGCCGCCGAACTGGATTCGGTGCTGGGCACCGCCTGGGATGATGCGCTGGAGGCCTTCCGCGACGGCGGCGACGGCGCCGAGGTGTCCTGGCTCAGCCGCGGCGTGGGCTAACGCCGGCCCGCGAGCGTGCGCAAAATGCCAGTCTGAGCCGGGTTGGGGCGTGCATTTGTGCACCTTCGCGCGTCGGGGGTGACGTCAGGGCTGCGCGCGCAGCACCCGCAGCGCCGCGGGCACCGCGGCGATCTCGGCGGGCAGCCGGCAGGCGTATTCGCCGTCGGCGTAGGCGGTGATGCCCGGCGAGTCCACCGTCACCGTGCGCGCCCGGGCGGTGGTCACCTCGTCCAGCTCGACGTGGGTGCCCTTGAACACGGTGGGGAACAGCCGGATCAGCTTGGTGCGCGATGCCGAATGCACCATGGTGATGTCGAGTTGCCCGTCGGCGTGGTCGGCGTGCGGGCAGATCAGCATCCCGCCGCCGTAGCTGCGGGTGTTGCCGAACGCGGCCAGGGTGAGGTCGGTGACGATCTCGTCGTGCCCGTCGAGCACCAGCCGAAACGGCAGCAGCCGCAGCTGCGACAGCTCGGCCAGGATCGCCAGGTTGTAGCGCATCCGCCCCCGCGGCCACCGCATCCGGTTGGTGCGGTCGCTGACCAGGGAGTCGAATCCGGTCGCGACCACGGTGCCAAACCATTTTTCGCTGCAGTCGGCGGCCAGGATCCGGCCCAGGTC
>NZ_MLQM01000298.1:0-3050 GCF_001854525.1 Mycobacterium talmoniae | reverse complement strand
GAGGGGCCCACCCCGATCGGCTGGTGGCGGCACCTCACCGTCGCGGCCCGCCGCCAAGCCTGGGTGCTGATCGGCGACCAGCGGAATTTCGTCCTGGCGGTGCTGCTGCCGTTCGTGTTCGGGGCGCTGTGCCGGGTGCTGCCCGGCCGCGACGGGCTGCGCCCGGCCGACCCGTACGGCGACAACCCCAACCAGGCCGTCCCGATCTTGGTCGTGCTCACCGTCGCCGCGGTGGTCATGGGCTTGGCGTTGACCATCCGCGACCCGCTCGCGGAACGCTTCGTGTTGTGGCGCGAACAATCCGTCGGGCTGTCGGCCTCGGCCCACCTGGCCGCCAAACTCCTGGTCTACACGGTGGTCGCGCTGATCCAGACCGCCGTGCTCACCGTCGTCGCGGTGCCCGGCGACCGCGCGCCCACCGGCGGCGGCGCGCCGATACTCGAGCTCTACCTCGCGGTGGCCGGCACCGCCGTCGTCTCGGCGATGATCGGGTTGGCCCTGTCCGCGCTGGCCAACTACCCGCTGCAACTGCTGGTGATGTTCGTGCTGGTGATTTTGGTGTCGCTGGTGTTCTGCGGGGGGATGGCCCCGATCACCGGGCGGCCCGGCTTCGAGCAGGTGTCGTGGCTGGTGCCGGCCCGGTGGGGGTTCGCGGCGGCGGCGTCCAGCGTCGATCTGCGCACCATCGATCTGCTGGCCGCCGACGACATCCTGTGGACGCCGGGCTGGTGGTGGTTCGACATGACCATCCTGGCGGTGTTGGGGATGCTGGCCGTCGACGTGCTGTGGTGGGTGCTGCGGCTGCCCAGCCCCAAGCGCTACCTCGCCGCGACCGGCCACCGGGTGCCCGCCGCCGGTGCGGCGGGCCGTGCGGTGCCGGCGGCCGCGGACCCCGTCGAGGTGGCCGGCGGCGAAAAGCCCGGGTAACCGGAGCGACTCGGCGCTACCGTCGAGGGATGACCACCACCGCCGAACATCTGCGCAATACCCTGGACGGCCGCTGGCATGACGTGAAAAACCGGATCCGGACCAAGCTGACCGATCCGGTGTTTCGCCCGCACCACACCCCGAACACGGTCATCGCCCGCACCAAAGTGGCTGAACAGCTGAGGATCATGGCGTCCGCCGGGGCGGCCGCCGACGGCTTCAACAAGGAACACGGCGGCACCGGCGACGTCGGCGCGGCGATCACCATGATCGAGATGCTGGCGATGTCGGACCTGTCGCTGATGGTCAAGGCCGGGGTGCAGTGGGGCCTGTTCGGCGGTGCGATCGAGAACCTGGGCACCGAGCGGCACCACGAGAAATACGTCAAACCGATCATCAACCTGGATTTGCTCGGCTGCTTCGCGATGACCGAGACCGGGCACGGCAGCGACGTGCAGTCCCTGGAAACCACCGCCACCTACGACGCGGCGACCCAAGAGTTCGTCATCGACTCCCCCACCCCGTCGGCGCGCAAAGACTACATCGGCGGCGCCGCCGAAACCGCCACCGTCGCAGCGGTGTTCGCGCAGCTGATCACCGCCGGTCCGGGCGAGGAACCGCAAAGCCACGGCGTGCACTGCTTCGTGGTGCCCATCCGCGACCCCGACGGCAACGACCTGCCGGGGGTCACCACCTCGGACTGCCACTACAAGGGCGGGCTGCCCGGGGTCGACAACGGGCGCATCCGGTTCGACCACGTCCGGGTCCCACGGGAAAATCTGCTCAACCGCTACGGCGACGTCGCACCCGACGGCAGCTACAGCTCGCCGATCGAAAGCCGGGGCCGGCGGTTCTTCACCATGCTGGGCACCCTGATCCGCGGCCGGGTCACCGTCGGCGGCAGCGCCGGCGCCGCCGCCCGGGTGGCCCTGGACATCGCCACCCGGTATGCGTTGCAGCGCAGGCAATTCACCGCGCCCGACGACGAGGGTGAGGTGCTGATCATGGACTACCTGGTGCATCAGCGTCGGCTGTTCCCGCTGATCGCCCGGTCGTATGCGCTGCAGTTCGCACAGAACGAGCTGGTGTCCAAATGCCACGACCTGCAGACCGCCGAAGACCCCGACGCCGAGGAGCAGCGCGAGCTGGAGGCCCGCGCCGCCGGCTTGAAGGCCGCCAACACCTGGCACGCGTCGCGGGCGATCCAGGAGGCCCGGGAGGCCTGCGGCGGCGCCGGGTACATGGCCGAGAACCGGCTGATCGCGCTGCGGGCCGACACCGACGTGTTCACCACCTTCGAAGGCGACAACCACGTGCTGACCCAGTTGGTGGCCAAACAGTTGCTGACCGCCTACGCCGACGACATCGGGTCGATGAGCCCGGTGGAGTGGGTGCGGTTCGCGGCCAACGCGGTCGGTGACCGGGTGATGAAACGCACGGCGGCCGAGGCGATTATGCAGCGGCTGGTGGACGCCCGACAGGACAGCGAGGAAGAGGGCAGCCTGTTCAACCGCGGCACCCAGGTGCACATGTTCGAGGACCGCGAGGATTACCTGCTGTCCTCGGTGGCCCGCCGGCTGCAGGGCAAGGCCAACGAGATGAGCGAGTTCGACGCGTTCAACGCCGTGCAGGATCACGTGCTGCACGCCGCGACCGCCCACATCGACCGGGTGGTGCTGGAAGCCTTCGTCGCCGGCATCGAGGCGTGCGAGGACGAGCAGGCCCGCGAATTGCTGGAGTTGGTGTGTGATCTCTACGCGTTGAGCGTGATCGAAGAAGACAAGGCCTGGTACATCGAGCACCGCTACCTGTCCACCGAGCGGGCCAAGGCGGTCACCCGCGGCATCAACGACCGGTGCCGCAAGCTGCGGCCCCACGCCGAGGTGTTGGTCGACGGGTTCGGGATCCCCGAGCCGTTGCGGTACGCCGAAATGCTGCACCCGGAAAACCTGCCCGGCTGAGGTCACCTTCTGCCGCGAGCGTGCGTGTCCCCGGCCGACACCAACGTAACTGGTTTTAGTCAAGGGGTTGGGGGGCCTGCCCGTTCCTCGTCTCTACGTAGTCCGTCAAGCGGGGTCTGATTTTTCCCCGACAGCGTGCAATCGAGTTTGGTGAGGAAGGGG
>NZ_MLQM01000297.1:0-3056 GCF_001854525.1 Mycobacterium talmoniae | reverse complement strand
TGGGTGATGAACTCCTGGCAGGCCACCGACCCGGAGCCGCCCCAGAAGTCCCCGGCGGCGAGCACGTCGGCGATGATGGCCTGGTGCTCGGCCTCCAGGGAGGCGGCTTGGGCCTTGATCAGCGCGCCGTGGGCGTCGACGTCGCCGAATTGGTAGTTGATGCTCATGCGATTGCTCCTTAGCTGCTCAGCGCGGTCTGGGAGGCGGCTTCTTGCTGTTCGTAGTTGTTGGCGTCGCGGATCAGCCCGTCGCGCACCCCGTGCAGCATGTTGACGATGTTGCGGAACGCGGTCTGCATTTGGCCCATGGTGTCGTAGGAGGTGTTGGCTGCGGTTCCGCCCCAGCCGGCTCCGGTGATGTTGGTCGAGGACGCCCACATCTTGCGGGCTTCGTCTTCCACGGTTTGGGCGTGCACGTCGAAGCGGCCCGCCATGGCCCGCATCTGGTGCGGATCGGTCATAAAACGCGTCGGCATATCACTGTCTCCTTAACTGAAAGTCTTCGCCGGGGGCTGCGGTCATGGGCAGGCTACGACGTCTCGTTGAACGCTCGGCCTCAAACACGTAACAGGTTGCCTCCTTGTTTGTTAACCAACTACGACCGAGCGGGGCATCACGGTCAGTTTGACGCCGTAGCGCGGCGCGCCGAGGCCGAAACCGCCGCGGCCCGCCGAGGCCACCGACGGCATCCCAGCCGGCACGGCGGCCACCTCCGCGCTTTCTTCGGCCGCCGCTGTCCAGCCGCTACCGGCTAACGTCGCCGTGCTGGTGCTCGGCGGGGTGGCCGCCGACCAACTCGCCGGCACCGACAGCCCGCCGACCGGGGCCGCCTGGCCCATGCCGGCCAGCACCGGGGCCGCACCGACCCCGGCGGGCACGCCGGGGGCCGCCGCCGGGGTTACCGCGCCGACCAGCGCCGCGCCCTCCGCCGCCTCGGCACCGCCGACCCCGCCGATCGATGCACCCTCGGCGTTCGCCAGCCCGGCCGCAGCCGAGATACCGGCGAACATGTTCCACGCGCCGATGTTGCCCGCCGCGCCGCTGTAGGTCTGCAGCGCGTTCCAAATCCCAATGTTCTGCGTCGAATTGATGAAATCGGACAGGAAGCCGCCCGTCCCCGAGGACCCGGCCAGCGGGGACGCCAGCCCTTGCACCGTGCTGGGCAGGTTGGCGACCAGCTGCGACAGCCCGCTCTGGGTGCCGCTGCCCGACGCGGCGGCTTGCGCGACGGCGGCGGCCTGCCTGGTCAGCCCGGCCGGGTTGGTGGTTTCCGCCGGCGGCGTCAACGGGTTCAACACCCCGGCCGTCCCCGACGACGCGGCGTAGCCATACATGGCCGCCGCGTCTTGCGCCCACATCTCGCCGTACATGGCCTCATTGGCCGCGATCGCCGGCGTGTTCTGGCCCAGGATGTTGGTGGCGACCAGGGCCGCCAACTGCGCCCGGTTGGCGGCGATCGCCGGCGGCGGCACCGTGGCCGCAAACGCCGCCTCGTAGGCGGCGGCCGACGCCATCGCCTGGCCGGCGGCGTGTTCGGCGGCCGCGGCGGTGGTGTTCATCCACGCCACATACGGCGCGGCCGCGGCGGCCATCGCCTGCGACGCCGGACCCAGCCATTCCTCCCCGGTGAGCGCGGCGATCACCGACTCGTAAGACGCCGCCGTGGTCGCCAACTCGGCACCCAGGCCGCCCCACGCCGACGCGGCGGCCATCATCGGCGCCGCGCCGGGGCCGGCGTACATGCGGGCCGAGTTGATCTCGGGCGGCAGTGCTGCAAAATCCATCTCGAAAGTCCTTTTCCTCGGTAGCCGAATGTGCTTGATCCGCTAGATAACTGCCGGTCGAGGCATCACCAGCGGTTTGACGCCGTAACGCGGCGTGCCGAAGCCGAAACCGCCGCGGCCGGCCGAGGCCACCGACGGCATCCCCGCCGGCATCGTGGTCACCGGGGCGGTGTGCGGGGCGGCGGCGGTCCAGCCGGCGCCCCGCAACATGGCCGGGGCAGCGCTGGACATCGGTGCGGTGGCGCCGGCCCAACTGGGCGGCACCGACAATCCGCCGACGGAGGAGGCGTGGCCGACCCCGGCCGCCACGGCGGCCGGCGCCCCCGCGACACCGGCCGGGCTCACGGCCCCGGCCAGCGTCGCGGCGCTCGCGCCGCCCGCGGCGGCACTCACCCCGCCCGTAGCGGCGGCGGCCTCGCCACCCTCGGCGCCGGTCAGCGCGCCCGGAGCAAGGAAGCCGGAGCTGCCCAGCTGGAGCAGGTCCGAGGCGGCCGAACCGAAGTTGCCCACTTGCATGGCGCCGATGATGCCGCCGTTGCTGAGGGCGGTGGGGAGTAGGCCGTAGGGCCCGGAGGCGGACCCGGTGAACAATCCGAGCAGCCCGGATAGCCCCGACTGGGCCGAACTGGCCGCGGCGTTGGCGGACTCGGTGCTGCCATACGATTCGGCGCTCGCCCCCAGGGTGTTGACAAACATCTCGTGAATCGCGGTGGCTTGCGCGCTGATCTGCTGGTACAGGGTGCCGTAGGCGGAGAACTGCGTCGCCTGCAACGCCGAGACCTCATCGGCGGCGGCGGGAACCACACCGGTGGTCGGTGCCGCCGCCGCAGTGTTTTGGGCGGCCAGCGACGACCCGATGCCCTGCAGCTTGCCGGCCGCCGCCGTGAGCGCCTCCGGATGGGTGGTTACGAACGACATGAACACTCCTCACCGATTCACACCGGCTCATGACAAAGAGCCAGCTACTGCGTGGTCTGCGGCCACGATTGCGCAGCACACAGTACGGTGACCAGGTGCGTTTACGTGTTCTTAACACGCGACGGTCGAACTTTGACGGCATGTTGACGCCCGCCGTCCCGGCGGCACTGCGCCGAGTGTGAGCTGGCGGGGTGCCAGGTCACACTCGGCGCGAGTGGTGTGTGAGGTGTTAGGCCCAGCTGGCGCTGACGGCGCCGTCGGTGGAGGCCATGTTGCCGCCGGCGGTTTGGACTTTGGTGCCGTGGGTGGCGGCTTGTTCGTAGATGACCTGGAAGTTGCGGCCCAGTTGGGTGAT
>NZ_MLQM01000296.1:0-3093 GCF_001854525.1 Mycobacterium talmoniae | reverse complement strand
GCGCTGGACAACCCGATGCCGCCCGAGGACCTGCCGCCCGCTCCCGAAGACCTGCCGCCGGCGCCGGAGGATCTGCCGCCGGCCCCCGAGGACCTGGCCCCCGCGCCCGAAGACCTGCCTCCCGCGCCCGAGGACCTGCCGCCCGTCGTTGAGGCGCCGCCCGCCGAGGGCCCGGCCATTGTCGAGACGGACTGGACGTACGACGAGTCCGACGGTGCCGCGCGGTCGGACACCCGGCAGTGGGCGCTGCACACCGTGCCGCAGGCCCCGGCGCTGACCGATCCGGCGCTGCCGGCGCCCCCCATTGACCCGGCTGCGGCGGGCGGACCCGCCCTGGCCGCGGTGCCGGCGCCGGTGTTCGATGTCGCCAACCAGGTGATGTCCGGTGAGACGCCCGCCGGGCTGCCGGGCGGGATGCAGATGCCCGACCCGAACAGCCTGCCCGTCGACCCGACCGGCGCGCGCCCGGATCTCGGCTACGTCGCGCAGTTGTGGCAGGCCATCCAGTCGCAGAACGTGGCCGGCAACGACGCGTTGACCAACTTCGCCCAGCAGCCGCCGGTCGCGCCGGCACAGTAACCGGCCGGGCTCCGCCGCCCTCTCGCGACGAGTGTGCACGTACGGCGAGAAAACGGGCTGTTGCGAAATCGGTCGTGTGTGGTGGGCATGTCGTGTCTGGTTGGGGGTCGCTGGTCGATGAAGATCGGTTGGTGGCTAAGGGATATCGTCCGGTGGATCGTGATCAGCAGTTTTTGATGCCGGAGAGCATGGCTGATTGGCTGCCGGAGTCGGATCCGGTGTGGCTGGTGATCAGCGCGGTCGCTGGCTTGGATACGTCGGGGCTGCATGGGATGCGGCGGACCGGTGGGGCGGGGCGGGCCGGTTATGACCCGGACATGTTGTTGACGCTGCTGATCTGGGCGTGGGCCCACGGGGTGCGTTCGTCGCGGGTTATCGAGCGACGGTGTGAGCGTGATGTGGCGTTTCGGATCATCTGTGCTGGTGATGCGCCTGATCATGTGACGATCTCGCGGTTTCGTGCTGCGGCGGCCGCGGTGTGTGAGGACTTGTTCGCCCAGGTGTTGGCGTTGTGCGCGCGGCTGGGCATGGGCCGGGTGGGGGTGGTGGCCATCGATTCGGTCAAGATCGCCTCGAACGCGTCGCTGGCGGCCAACCGTTGCGAAGACGGGTTACGCAAAGCCGCCGCCGAGCAGGCCGGCATCGACCAAGCCAAGGCACGCGAGTTGGCTGCGGCCGCCGCGGCCGAGCATGCGGCCACCGATGCCGCCGAAGACCAGTTGTATGGCCCCGACAGTCGCGGCGATGAGCTGCCCGAGGACCTGGTGGATCCCAGTTCACGGGCCCGCCGGATCAAGGAGGCACTCGAGCAGTTGCAGGCCGATACTGCCGCCGGGGGTGCGGATCGGGAGGCGGTGGCGGCGCGCAAGCGTGCGCGTGCCGCGCAGCGGCAGGCCAAACGGGAGGCCCTGATCGCCGACTACCGCGCTGCGCGGCAGGCGGGCGGGTTGTTGCCGCTGGGCACCCCGGGGCGTGTCATTCCATCTGTGTAAGTCCGGGGTGGTCCATCATCGGACCGCCATTTGGGCGGGCAGAAGGAGTGATTTGTGGGCAAGGCCACGCAGTCGGCCGGTCAGGAGGAGTCGGCGGCTCGGCGGTTGGCGGAGACGTTTACCGCCGAGACGCTGGATTCGTTGATCAAGGATGCGGTTAAGACCGGGACGCCGATCGATGGCGCGGACGGTTTGCTCAATCAGTTGACCAAGGCCGTGTTGGAGCGGGCGTTGGATTCGGAGCTGACCCACCATCTGGGCTATGAGGTCGGTGATCCGGCTGGCCGCGGCTCGGGCAATTCGCGCAACGGGTCGTCGCCGAAAACGGTGACCACGGTCAACGGCCCGGTCGATATCCGGGTGCCCCGGGACCGTAACGGCTCGTTTGAGCCGGCGATCGTGCCCAAAAAGACCCGCCGGCTGGGCAACATCAACTCGGTGGTGTTGTCGTTGTATTCACGCGGGATGACCACCCGCGATATCGAAGCCCACCTCCAAGAGGTGTACGGGGCCAGCGTGTCGCGCGAGTTGATCTCCAACATCACCGAGGTCGTGGTCGATGAGATCAAGGCCTGGCAGGCCCGCCCGCTCGACGAGGTCTATCCGATCCTCTACATCGACGGTTTGCGGTTACGCATCAAGGACAACGGCGTGGTCACCACCAAGGTGGCCTATTTGGCCATCGGGGTCGACCTCGACGGGCGCAAACACGCCCTGGGGGTCTGGATCCAGGACTCCGAGGGCGCGAAGTTTTGGCAAAAGGTCGTCATCGACCTGCGCAACCGCGGGGTCCGCGACATCTTGATCGCCTGCTGTGACGGGTTGACCGGCCTGCCCGATGCGATCCGCTCGATTTTCCCCGACACCGTGGTGCAAACGTGTGTGGTGCACGTGATCCGCAACGCGATGCGGTTCGTGTCCTACAAGGACCGCCGCAAGGTCGTCACCTTCATGCGGGCCATCTACGGCGCGCCGACCGTGGAGGCCGCTGAGCTGGCCCTTAAGGACTTCGAGGTCGCCTACGGGGCCCGGTACCCCGGCGCGATCGACGTGTGGCGCCACGCCTGGAGCGAGTTCGTGCCGTTCTTGGACTACCCGGTCGAGCTGCGCAAGATCGTCTACACCACCAACGCGATCGAATCGATCAACTTCCAGCTGCGCAAGATCACCAAAAACCGCGGCCATTTCCCCGATAAGGACTCCGCGATGAAGTTGCTGTATCTGGGGCTGCGCAATATCTCCAGCGAAAGGGGAGGATTTTCCGGGACCGGAACCTACAACTGGACTGTGGCGCTGAACACATTATCGAGACTATTCCCAGGGCGAATCCCCTTGTGCTAGCGTGATATTCGTCGTCAAGTCACCTCTGACTTACACAAAATTCGTGACAGGCTCGCACCCCGCCGGCCGAGCTGCGCATCGAAGCGCTCACCCACACTCTGGAGCGCCGTAAAGCCGCCGCGCAGGCCACGATCGACGCTTTTTGGGCCCGGCCCTACCGGGGTGGGCATGTGCCCGGGCC
>NZ_MLQM01000295.1:0-3143 GCF_001854525.1 Mycobacterium talmoniae | reverse complement strand
CACAACAACCCACACCAACACGCCCCCCACCACCCCCGCGCCACCGCCGGAGAAGTAAAAAGAACGCCTCGTAGACGAAATCGGCGAGCAGGCTGACGACGCCGAACACCGTCACGAACCGCCACGCGCTCACCGCCGGGCGCGCCGAGCCGACCCGGCTCACCGGCGTCCGACCATTTGCACGCATTGATCGTAGAAGCCGCACCGCCCGCTTAAGGTGAAGCGCGAGCCGGGGGTCGTCGACAACGGAAGGTGACGGATGTCCAACCGAATCCCCAAGCGCATTGTGGTGTGGGGCACCGGCTTTGTCGGCAAGCTGGTGATCCCCGAGATCGTCAAGCATCCGGAGTTCGACCTGGTGGGTGTCGGGGTGTCCAACCCGGACAAGGTGGGCCGCGACGTCGGCGACATCTGCGGGCTGCCGCGCCTGGACCTTGCCGCCACCGACGACGTCGACGCGCTGATCGCGCTGGCGCCGGACGCGCTGGTGCACTACGGCCCGACCGCCGCGCACGCCGAGGACAACATCGCGCTGATCACCCGATTCCTGCGGGCCGGTATCGACGTGTGCTCGACGGCGATGACGCCGTGGGTGTGGCCGACGATGCACCTGAACCCGCCGAGCTGGATCGAGCCGATCACCCAGGCCTGCGAGCTGGGCGAGTCGTCCTGCTTCACCACCGGCATCGATCCCGGCTTCGCCAACGACCTGTTCCCGATGACGCTGATGGGGGTGTGCGCGGAGGTGCGGCGGGTGCGCGCCTCCGAACTGCTGGACTACACCAACTACACCGGCGACTACGAAACCGAGATGGGCATCGGCCGCGAGCCCGAGTTCCGGGCCGTGCTGGAACACCCCGACGTGCTGGTCTTCGCCTGGGGCGCGACGGTGCCGATGATCGCGCACGCCGCCGGCATCATGCTCGACGAGATCACCACCACCTGGGACAAGTGGGTGACGCCCACCGAACGCACCACCGCGAAAGGGGTCATCGCGCCGAGACGGGTCGCCGCGGTGCGGTTCACCATCAACGGCGTCTACCAGGGTCAGACCCGCATCCAGCTCGAACACGTGAACCGGATCGGGCACGACGCCGCCCCGGACTGGCCGTCGGGCAACCAGGACGACGTGTACCGCGTCGAGATCGAGGGGACCCCCAGCATCGTTCAGGAGACCGCGTTCCGGTTCACCGACGGCTCCGGGCGCGACGCGGCCACCGCCGGCTGCCTGGCCACCGGGATGCGGGCGCTCAATGCGGTGCCGGCGGTCAACGCGCTGTCGCCGGGCTGGGTCACCGCGCTCGACCTGCCGCTGATCGCCGGTAGCGGCACAATTCGCTGAGTACCGGTGCCGATACATTGAGCACCGCACCAAGACAGCTGGGGGAGTACACGACATGGCGCAGCCAGCACGGCCGGGGCTCGGCCTGTCGGTGGGGGCCACCAACCTGGCGGCCGTCACCGCCGACACCACGCTGACCCGCCGCCCGGTGCTGACGCTGTATCGGCACCGCCGCTCCGAGGTGGGGGTGCCGGCCGAAAACCCCGGCCTGGCCGAGCCAGGTTTGGTGATCACCGATTTCGTGAACCGGGTGGGCGACCCGGCCGGGGTGGTGGCCACCGACGGGTCGGTGCACCGGGCCCAGGATCTGCTGGCCGACGGGCTGCGTGCGCTCGGCTACGCCGCGACCGGGGGGCGCCCGCCGCCCGACACGGTGGCGGTGACCCACCCGGCGCACTGGTCGGCGGCGGCGTCCGACGCGCTGCGCCAGGCGCTGCGCCGGGTGCCGGAATGGTCGCGCGGTCCGCTGCTGGTCTCCGATGCGGCCGCGGCGCTGACCGCGCTGCAGGCCAGCCCGGGGGTGCCGGCCCGTGGGGTGGTGGCGGTGTGCGACTTCGGCGGCACCGGCAGCAGCATCACCCTGGCCGACGCCGCCAACGGCTACCGGCCGATCGGTGTCACGGTGCGCCACACCGACTTCTCCGGCGAGCAGATCGACCAGGCGTTGCTGACCCACGTGCTGGCCGAGCTGAACGCCAGCGGCTCGTTCGGGGTCTCGGCCACCTCGTCGATCGGGTCGCTGGCCCGGTTGCGGGCCCGATGCCGCCAGGCCAAAGAGCAGCTCTCGGTGCAAACCACCAGCGGGCTGGGTGTCGAGCTGTCCGGGTTCCGCGGCGAGATCCCGCTGACCCGGGCCACCCTCGACGACGCGATCCGCCAGCCCCTGGACATGTTCCTCGCCTCGATGCGAGGCGCCCTGGACGGCAACGGGGTTGGCGCCGATCTGGTGGCCGTCGCCGCGGTCGGCGGTGGGGCGAATATCCCGGGCATCGCGAGCAGGCTCTCGCAGCAGTTCGGGGTGCCGGTCATCACCACCCCGCGGCCGCACCTGGCCGCGGCGCTCGGCGCGGCGTTGCTGGCCGGCCGCGGCGAGACCGACGACGGGCAGACCACGGTGGCCCCGACCGTGGCCGGGGTGGCGCCGGTCGCCCCCACCGCCGCGGCGGAGCTGCCGCCACCGCCCGGCGCGCCGCCCGCGCTGGCGTGGTCGGAGTCCGACGACGCCTCCGACGTCGTGCCGGCGGGCAATGATGCCGATGCGGCGCCGGAGTCCGACGCCACCGCCGCGCCGAGCCCGGCGGCCACCGACACCGGTGCGCCGCGGCGTCGGCGGGTGGTGGCCATGGTGGCCGGCGCGGCCCTCGCCGTCCTGGCCGTCGGCGCCGCGATGGTGCTGCTGATCCGGCACGGCTCGCTGCAGGCGCCCGTCACGCCCAGCGTGACGACGCCGGCGCTCACCACGACGCTGGAAACCACCACGGCGCCAACCACGTCCGTCGCGCCGACGACCACCGAGACGCAGGCGCCGCCGCCGGTGACGACCGTCGAACCGACCACCGAGACCACCCTCGAGACCACCACGACGACCACCACCACCACAACCACGACGACGACAACGACCACCACGACGACTACGACGACCACGTCGCCGCCGGTGACCACCACCACGACGCCGCCGATCAGCGAGACGACGTCGAGTCCACCCGCCGAGGTTCCGCACATCCCGGGGTTTCCGGGGCCGGGGCCGGGGCTTCCGTAACCGGGGTCAGGCCGGGCCGCCGCGCTTGACCCCGGTTACGGA
>NZ_MLQM01000294.1:0-3152 GCF_001854525.1 Mycobacterium talmoniae | reverse complement strand
CCCACAACACACGCCGACCCCCCCCCACCCCCCCACCCCGCCCCCCCCAAACCCGTCACCCGACAGCGCAAGAGTGCAATAGAAGCCCCCCGCGGGGGGCTAGGGCCCGACGGACCCGCGCCCCCCCCTCCCGCCCCCTTCCCCGCCGTAACTCACCGAAAACCCCCTACTCGGTTGTCCGGCGGTTTCCCGGACGACTGCATTGTGAGCAAAGCAGGTCCAGCATAGGCACGTCGGTCGCTCCTGACAGACGGCTATTGGCGGCGACCGCGGCGCCGGGTGGGCGGGCGAACTCGGTGAAGTCGCCCGCTGGTTGGGGGGTCTGCCGCCGGTCAGGGGTGCTGGCTAGATACCGAGATCACTTCCCCGGTCAGGTAGCTGGAGTAGTCGCTGGCCAAAAAGGCGATGGTGGCCGCCACCTCCCACGGTTCGGCGGCCCGGCCGAACGCCTCCCCTTGCGACAGCCGGTCCAGCAGATCGGCTGAGCTGGTCTTCTCCAGGAATTTGTGCCGGGCGATGGACGGCGAGACGGCGTTGATCCGCACCCCGTACTCGACGGCTTCGATCGCGCTGCAGCGGGTCAGGGCCATCACCCCGGCCTTGGCCGCCGCGTAATGCGCCTGCGAATGCTGCGCGCGCCAGCCCAGCACGCTGGCGTTGTTGACGATCACCCCGCCGTGGTCGGCGTCGCGGAAGTAGCGCAGCGCCGCGCGGGTAGCCCGCATCACCGACGTTAAAGTCACGTTGAGCACCCGGTCCCATTCCTCGTCGGTCATGTCGACGACCGGGGTTTGCCCGCCCAGCCCGGCGTTGTTGACCAGCACGTCCAGCCGGCCCATCCGCGCGGTGGTCGACGCGATCAGCGCATCGATCTGCGCGGTCGACGTCACGTCGCACACCACGCTTTCCACCCGGCCCAGCCCCAGCGCCGCCAGCTGATCCCGGGTCTCGCCCAACCGCCGCTCGTGGTGATCGGACACCATCACGTCGGCGCCTTCGGCCAACGCCCGGCGCGCGGTCGCCGCCCCGATCCCGGTGCCGGCGGCGGCCGTCACCACCACCACCTTGCCGGTGAGCAGTCCGTGTCCGGCGATTTCGTCCGGCACCGCAGTCAGGCTCATCCCTTAGCCTCCCGGGGTAGGCCGAGCACCCGCTCGGCGATGATGTTGCGCTGAATCTCGTTGGATCCGCCGTAGATGGTGTCGCTGCGGGTGAACAAATACAGCCGCTGCCACTCGTCGAACTCGCCGCCGGGCAGCTCCACCCCGGCCGGCCCGATCACGTCCATCGCCAGCTCACCGAGGCCGCGGTGCCAGTTGGCCCACAGCAGCTTGGACACGTTATCTTGCCCGGGCTGCTCGACGTCCATGGTGGCCATCGCGTAGGACCGCATCGCCCGCAACCCGACCCAGGCCCGGGTCAACCGCTCCCGGATCAACGGATCCTCGGCGGCCCCGTTGCGCTCGGCCAGCGCCACCAGCGCGGAAAGCTCACGCGCGTACCGGATCTGCTGCCCCAGCGTCGACACGCCGCGCTCGAAGGTCAGCGTGCCCATCGCCACCCGCCAACCATCACCCGGCTGCCCGACCACCAGGTCGGCGTCGGTGACCGCGTCGTCGAAGAACACCTCGTTGAACTCCGAGGTCCCGGTGAGCTGCACGATCGGGCGGATCTGCACCCCGGGCTGATCCAGCGGCACCAACAGATAGGACAGCCCGGCGTGACGTTTGGAGCCCTTCTCGGTGCGGGCCACCACGAAACACCACTGCGACAGGTGCGCCAGCGACGTCCACACCTTCTGGCCGTTGATATGCCACTGCTCACCCACGTCATCCAGCACCGCGGTCGTCGCCACGTTGGCCAAATCGCTACCCGCGCCGGGCTCCGAATAGCCCTGGCACCACAGTTCGGTGACGTTGCGGATCCCGGGCAGGAACCGCTGCTGCTGTTCAGGGGTGCCGAACGCGATCAGCGTCGGGCCCAGCAACTCCTCGCCGAGGTGGTTGACCTTGTCCGGCGCGTCGGCGCGGGCGTACTCCTCGTAGAACGCCACCCGGTGCGCGACCGACAGGCCCCGCCCACCGTGCTCGACCGGCCAGCCCAGGCAGGTCAGCCCGGCCGCGGCGAGATGGCGGTTCCAGGCCATCCGCTCGTCGAACGCCTCATGCTCACGGCCCGGGCCGCCGAGGCCCTTGAGCTTGCCGAATTCACCGACCAGGTTGTCGGCGAGCCATGCGCGGACCTCAGCCCGGAACTCCTCGACCTGTTGCACCCCTGTAGGCTAACCTACCAAGCACTTGCTTTGTTAGCCCGAGTCTGGAGCGTCAATGACCGCCGATCCGCGGACCACGCCTGCGGTCCTGGACCGGATTGCCCGGGATCTTCCCGACCAGGCCGCGCTGATCTGCGACGATCGGCGGCTGTCCTACGCCGAGTTGCGCGCCGAGGTGCGCCGCGCGGCCGCGGCGCTGATCGCGCACGGGGTGGCCCCCGGTGACCGGGTGGCAATCTGGTCGCCGAACACCTGGCATTGGGTGGTGGCCTGCCTGGCCATCCACTACGCCGGCGGGGTGCTGGTGCCGCTGAACACCCGCTACACCGCCGCGGAGGCCGCCGACATCCTGGCCCGCAGCGGCGCGCCCGTGCTGGTGGGGATGGGCGAGTTCCTGGGTGCCGACAAGGTCGCCGAACTCGATCGCGACGCACTGCCGGCGCTGCGGCACGTGGTGCGGGTTCCGGTCGAACGCGACGACGGCAGCTGGGATGCGTTCATCGCCGCCGGGGCGCGGGTGCCCGCCGCCGACGTCGATGCCCGCGCCGCCGCGGTCGGCCCCGACGACGTGTCCGACATCCTGTTCACCTCCGGCACCACCGGGCGCAGCAAAGGCGTGCTGTGCGCACACCGGCAGTCGCTGTCCGGCGCGGCGGCGTGGGCGGCCTGCGGCAAGGTCAGCGCCGAGGACCGCTACCTGTGCATCAACCCGTTCTTCCACAACTTCGGCTATAAGGCCGGGATCCTGGCCTGCCTGCAGACCGGCGCCACCCTGATCCCGCAGCTGACCTTCGATCCGCCGCGCGCGCTGGCGGCCATCGCCGCGCACCGCATCACCGTGCTGCCCGGACCGCCCACCATCTACCAGACGCTGCTGGAT
>NZ_MLQM01000293.1:0-3169 GCF_001854525.1 Mycobacterium talmoniae | reverse complement strand
GTGGTACCGCAAGCCCGCGGCGCTAATCGGCTGGCTGGTGCTGGTCGTGATCCTGCTCGCGGTGGTGGTCTACGGCATCATTCAGCTGACGGCCAGCGGGCCCGCCCCCAGCACGCCGAGCAGCAGCACGACGTCGACGACCACGACCACGTCGACCACCACGAGCAGCGCGACCACGACAACGACGACCACGTCGGCGGAGAGCAGCGAAGAGGCCCCGCCGCCGAGTCCGCCCGACCAGGGCGGGGCGCCCCCACCGCCGCCGCAAGCCCCGCCGAGCAGCGAGCCCGGACACCACCTTCCGCACATTCCGTCGGTTGTCACGATTCCGCCGATCCCGCACGCGCCCGAGGTGCCGACGGTGATCACGCTGCCGCCGCACCACTAAGCGCGGCGGCGCCATCTCGGCGCCCGTGTCGCATCGGGGTTTGCGCGACGGGCGGCCCTACCATCGATCCGTGGAGCGCTACGGACCTCCCGACGACCCGAGTAACGAGCCGACCAGGTACGCCAACTACGGGATCGGGCCGGAGGAGCAGTACGGCTACGGCACGCCGGCCGACGACTACCGCGCGCCCAGCGCAGAACCGCCCCCCGAAGTTCCACGCACCCCCTGGTACCTCAAGCCCGCGGTATTGATGGGCTGGGGCGTGCTGGTCACCCTGCTGCTCGGGGCGGTGGTCTGGGGGATCGTGCAGTTGATGAGCCGCGACACCGGCGGCTCCACATCCACCACCACCTCCTCGACCACCACCACGACGACGAGCACCGCACCGACCAGCACCACCGCGCCGGTGGCCCCCGCGCCGACGACCACCACGACGACGACCACGACCACCACCACGGAAACGACCACGACGACGACGGACACCACCACGTCCGACACCACCACGACCTCGGACACCACCAGCAGCACGTCGGACACCACCACCGCGCCGACCACCACGAGCACCAGCACGCCGGGTGCCTTCCAGCTCCCGCATATGCCCTCGCAGATCACGCTGCCGGTACCGACCGCCATCAATTCGCCGGGGAACTGAGCGCCTCGACCACCCGCCGTCGGGCACCTCAGGAATACCTGAGCTGACTCAGCTTTGTCTCAGGGAAAACGTGGAGATCCCCTGACTTCCGGCGTGCCCGCACCCCTGTAAACGCCGCGGTGATTCCCCAAAGAGCCCGCTAGGTCCTATTAAGAGCGACTTATTCCGTTTATTTGGTTGTTTCTCAGTTTTTACTCAGGTAATCTCCGGTACGTCAGTCTTGACACCCGCCAAAGGAGATGGCCATGCAACTCGCCGCTCGTCCCTTCGCCACCGCCGGCATCGCCCTCGCCGCCGCCGGCCTGATCGCCGTCACGCCGGCCGGCCCGGCCCTCGCTGAGCTCCCAATACCCGAGATTCAGCTCACCGGACTCGACGTGGGCGACTTCGGCGCGGTGGTGTCCGGTGCCGTGGCCGACATGGAAAGCCTGCTCGGTGCGGGGTTCGGCGGCACCGTTGTCGACGCGGCGTCCGGCGCGGACCCGCTGTCGGTCGCGAGCAGCTTCACCGCGGCCATCGAGTCCGCGCAGATCGCGTTCAACCAGAACCTCGTCGACGCCGAACTCGGCTTCAACAATGGCCTCACCGGCGCCGAGCTGTGGATCCAGCAATTGCTGTTCGGCTCCGACAGCGCCCTCAACGGCATCATCAACCGCGGCTTCAATGTCTTCAACATGGGCGTGGGCGTGGTGGAGAACACCGTCAACGCCATGCTGTTCGGCGGGGCGCTCGACCGAGCCGATGACGCCTTCTCGGCCATCTTCAACGGCAGCCTCACGCTCGGCTTCAACGGCGCCGCCGAACTGCTGCCCAACGTCTTCAACAGCGGTCTGACCGCCGGCTTCGAGGGCGTGTTCGACCAGGGCCTGATGGTGCTGCTCAACACCCTCGGGCTGCTCTTCGGCATGTAACCCGACTCCCTACCCACCAGCGGGCCGCGCTCGGGGGGCGGCCCGCTGGTGGTGCGCACACGCCCGGTCAACAACGGTTGATGACCGCGGCCCGTCCCCTCGTTAAGGTGGGGCATCGGTCGCCCCGACCGCCAGCCAACCACGGGAGTGCGCAATGACCGACTCGCTCGGCCTGTCGACCGGCACCACCAACCTGGTGGCGGCCCGGGCGGGCCACCCGCCGCTAGCGCGGCGCTCGGTGTTGACGCTGTTCGACCGCCGGGCGCCCGAAGTCGGCGTGCCCGAAGACAACCCGAACCTCACCGAACCCGGGCTGGTGCTGCGCGGGTTCGTCGAGCGGGTCGGCGACCCGGTGCCCCTGGTCGCCGCCGACGGGTCCAGCCACCGCGGTGAGCAGTTGCTGGCCGAAGCCCTCGACGCGCTGGCCCGCGCCGCGGGCTACCCGACGCCGGTGGCGATCGCGGTTCCCGCGCACTGGGGGCCGCGCCCGGTCGCCGCGCTGCGCGCCGCGCTGGCCGGCAAGCTCGGGCTCAGAGCCCAAGACGCCCCGCCGCCGTTGATCTCCGACGCGGCGGCCGCCGTCGCGGCGCTGTACGCCGAACCGGGGCTGCCCACCCGGGGTGTGGTGGCGCTGTGCGATTTCGGCGGCACCGGCAGCAGCGTCACACTCGTAGACGCTGCCTCCAATTTCGCCCCCGTCGCCGAGACCGTCCGCTATCCGGAGTTTTCCGGCGATCGGGTCGATGAGGCGATCGTCAACCACGTGCTGGCCGGCGTCCGCAGTGACACCGATCCGGCCAGCACCGCAGCGGTCGGATCGTTGACCCGGCTGCGCGGGCAATGCCGGCTGGCCAAGGAGCGGCTGTCCACCGAGACCGCGGCCGCGGTTTCCGTCGAGTTGCCGGGGTTCGCCGGCGAAGTGCAGTTGACCCGCCGCGAGTTGGACGCCCTGATCGCCGGGCCGCTCGACGGGTTCCTCAACGCCGTCAGCGACGCGTTGGGGCGCAGCCGAATCCGGCCCGGCGAGTTGGCGGCGGTGGCGACGGTCGGCGGCGGCGCCAGCATGCCGCTGATCGGCGCGCGGCTGTCCGAGCGGCTGCGGGTGCCGGTGGTCACCACGCCGCACCCCGCGTCCAGCGCCGCCGTCGGCGCCGGCATCCTCGCCGAACAGGGCCCGCCGGCCGACCTGACCACCGCGGCCGAGGCCAGCGCCCCCAC
>NZ_MLQM01000292.1:0-3217 GCF_001854525.1 Mycobacterium talmoniae | reverse complement strand
CCTGTTCAAAGCCATCGGGGTCGGAGCCCTCGCCCCAGCCACCGGGTAACCGGATCGGCCCCCAACTCACACCACCGGACGTCACCGCCACGCAACCCGCCCCGCCATCCAATTCCGCAACAGCCCGAAAACGCGTGTTTTCTCGCCCTCAGTGCACACTCGTCGCCCTCACTGCACACTCAATGAGCGGCGCTGGGCGTTGAGGCGCCTTCTTTCACCCAACGTGCATTGGTGGCGGGAATCCGCGCGGATTTCCGCCACCAGCGCCCACTCGGTGGCGCGGTGAGCGCCTAGGCCGAGCCGACCCATTCGTCGGTGCCGTCACCAAAGAACTGGTGCTTCCACACCGGCAGCCGCTCCTTGATGGTGTCGACCAGCCGCGCACAGGTCGCGAACGCGGCCTGCCGGTGATCGGCGGCCACCGCCGCCACCAGCGCCGCCTCACCGATCTGCAGGACGCCGATCCGGTGGCTGGCCGCGATCGCCCGCACCCCCGGGGCGGACTCGGCGACCTCGGCCACCACCTCGGCCATCACCTGCGCGGCGGTCGGATGCGCGGAGTACTCCAACCGCGTCACCTGCTGGCCGTGGTCGTGGTCGCGGATCATGCCGACAAACCCGACGACGGCGCCGGCGGCCTGATGGCCCACCAGTTCCTCGTGGTCGGCCAGCACGATCGGCTGGTCGGTGACCGCTGCCCGCAGCACCTGCGTCATCGGCGCCACTCCTCGATCCCGGCTCCGCCGGCAACATCGTCGTCGGCGCGCGTCATCGCGGGTGGTCACCGCCGGCCAGTTGATCCAGCGCGTGATCGAGCACGTCGGCCAGCACCCCCAGACCGTCCCGCACGCCGCCGGTCGAGCCGGGCAGGTTCACGATCAGGGTGCGGCCGGCCACCCCGCACAGTCCGCGGGACAGCACCGAGGTGGGGACCTTGGGCAACCCCGAGCGCCGGATCGCGTCGGCCAAGCCGGGGATCTCATAGTCCAGCACCGCCGCCGTCTGGGCCGGGGTGTCGTCGGACGGCGAGATCCCGGTCCCTCCCGAGGTGATCACCACATCGACGCCGGCGCCGACGGCGTCGCGCAACGCCTGCCCGACCGGAGCGCCGTCGGCGACCACCTGCGGTTGCACCGGCGGGAATCCGCGCTGGGCCAGCCAGTCGGCGATGATCGGCCCGGACCGGTCCTCGTAGCTGCCGGCGGCCGCCCGGGTGGAGGCGATCACGATGCGCGCGGATCGGGTCGCCATCACCGCACCCACGTCCCGGTTTTGCCGCCCTCCTTGCGGAGCACCCGGACATCGTCGATGCGGGCGGCCGGATCCACCGCCTTGATCATGTCGAACAGCGTCAGGCCGGCCACGCTGACCGCGGTCAGCGCCTCCATCTCCACCCCGGTGCGGTCGGTGCTGCGCACCGTCGCGGTGATGTCGATGTCGGATTCGCCGACGGTGAAATCCACGTCGACGCCGGTGAGCGCCAGCTGGTGGCACAGCGGGATCAGCTCGCTGGTGCGTTTGGCGGCCATAATGCCGGCCAGCCGCGCGGTGGCCAACGCATCACCCTTGGGCAGCCCGCCGGTCGAGATCAGCGCCACCACCTGTGCCGAGGTGCGGAAGGTGCCGGCCGCGACCGCGGTGCGCCGGGTGGCGCCCTTCTCGGTGACGTCGACCATGTGCGCCGCCCCCCGCTCATCAATGTGCGACAGCGGGCCCGCGGCCTGCCCGGGTGGTTCGGCCGCCGCAGACATGGCAGTCACCACCTACTGGTTGACGACCGTGACCGGGTGCAGGTAGGGCAGGTCGTCGGAGGGCAGCGGGAACTCCACATCCCCGAACGGGGACAGCGCCCCGGTCCGGTCGCTGTGCGTCTCGCTCACCGCGTGGTCGTCGGGGCCCGTCGCCGGCCAGCCGGGGTCGACGTACCTGGTCTTTTGCGCCTTGTTGTCAGCGATGTCAGCCACGAGACCCATTCTGACAGGTCTCGTGGGAGAACGGACGGCTGGGCAGCTGCTTTACGCTGGTCAGCAATGACCAAACACACCCAGGGCATCCCGCTGGGGTCCTGGCTGGCCGACCTGCCCGACGAACGGCTGATCCGGCTGCTGGAGTTGCGCCCGGATCTGGCGCAGCCGCCGCCGGGCAGCATCGCGGCGCTCGCGGCGCGGGCCCAGGCCCGGCAGTCGATCAAGGCCGCGACCGACGAATTGGACTTCCTGCGGCTGGCGGTGCTCGACGCGTTGCTGGTGCTGCAGGCCAACACCACACCGGTGCCGGTGGCCAAGCTGGTGGCCTCGATCGGCGACAAGGCACCGGAGGCCGAGGTGCTGGCCGCACTGGATGACCTGGCCGAACGGGCGCTGGTCTGGGGCGAGTCGGTGGTCCGGGTGGCCGGTGACGCCGGCGCGGGACTGCCGTGGCACCCCGGTCAGGTGACCCTGGAGGACGCCTCCCGCACCGGCGAGCAGATCGTGGCGCTGCTCGACGACCTCGACGACGCCCAGGCCGAGCTGCTGAACCGGTTGGTGCAGGGCTCGCCGCTGGGACGCACCCGCGACGCCGGGCCGGACGCCCCACCCGATCACCCGGTGCCGCGGCTGTTGGCGGCGGGGCTGCTGCGCCAGATCGACGACGAGACGGTGATCTTGCCCCGGCACGTCGGGCAGGTGCTGCGCGGCGAGAACCCCGGGCCGGCGCAGCTGGTGGCCCCCGATCCGGTGGTGTCCACCACCACCGCGGCCGACGCCGACGCGGCGGCCGCGGGGGCCGCGCTGGATCTGCTGCGTGAACTCGAGGTGCTGCTGGGCACGTTGAGCGCGGCCCCGGTCGCCGAACTGCGCAGCGGCGGCCTGGGGGTCCGCGAGGTCAAGCGGCTGGCCAAGGTGACCGGTGTCGACGAGGCCCGGCTGGGCCTGCTGCTGCAGCTCGCGGCGGCGGCCGGGCTGATCGCGGCCGGCATCCCCGACCCCGAGCCGGACGACGGGATCGGACCGTTCTGGGCGCCGACGGTGGCCGCCGACCGGTTCGTGGAGGCGCCCACCGCCGAGCGGTGGCAGCTGGTGGCCAGCACCTGGCTGGACCTGCTGGCCCGACCGAACCTGATCGGCACCCGCGGCCCCGACGGCAAACCGTATGGGGCGCTGACGCATTCGCTGTACTCCACGGCGGCCCCGATGGATCGCCGGCTGTTGCTGGGCATGCTGGCCGAGCTGCCGCC
>NZ_MLQM01000291.1:0-3275 GCF_001854525.1 Mycobacterium talmoniae | reverse complement strand
CACCCACCCCCAACCCACCACCCCCACCCCCCACCACCCACCCCACCCCCCACGCGCCCGCCGGCGCCAGTGGTGTAAAGGGGCCGGCCACCGCCTCGGTGTGCACGTCCAGCGCCGACAGGGTGTCGTCGAGCACCAGGATGGTCGGTGCCGCCACGATGGCCCGCGCCAACGAAAGTCGTTGCCGCTGACCGCCGGACAGGCTCATCCCCTGTTCCCCGATGCGGGTGTCCAGGCCGAACGGCAGCTCGTGGACGAACTGCGCGGCGGCGATCTCGATGGCCCGTTCCAGTTCGGCGTCGGTGGCGTCCGGGCGGCCCAGCCGCAGGTTTTCCGCTATCGACATGGAGAACAGCGTCGGGTCCTCGAAAGCCGTTGTCACCGACTGCCGCAGCGCGGACAGGCTCAGCTCCCGGATGTCGATGCCGTCGATGCGGATGACGCCCTCGCCGACGTCGTGGAGCCGGGACAGCAACGCCACCAGCACCGACTTGCCCGCCCCGGTGGCCCCGACCAGCGCCAGGGTCTGGCCGGGCTCGACGGTGAGGTTCACCCGCCGCAACGCCCACGCCTCGGTGCCCGGGAACCGGAAACCGACGTCGCAAAGTTCCAGGCGCCCGCGGCGCGGCGGATCCGACCGCGGACCGTCGGTGATGTCGGTGGGGGCGTCGAAGATTTCGGCGATCCGGTTGGCCGCGGTCATCGCCTCCTGGGTCATCGACAGCAGGAAGCCCAGCGAGGACAGCGGCCACACCAGCGACAGCATCAAGGTGATGAACGCGACCAGGGTGCCCAGGCTGACCAGGCCGTGGCCAGCCGCGTCGGCGCCCAACCCCAGCACCACGATCAGGGTGAGGGTGGGGATGACTTCCAGCAGCGTCCAGAACCGCGCGGACACCGCGACCTTGCGGACCTCGGTGTCGTACAGGGCGGTGGCCTGCCCATCGAACCGCTCGAACAGGTAGTCCTCGCGGCCGAAGGATTTGACCACCCGCAGACCCAACGCCGACTCCTCGACGTGGGTGGCCACCTGCCCGGCCTGGTCCTGGGCTTGGCGCGACAGCCGGGTGTAGCTGCGCTCGAAGTGCAGCACGGTGCCCGCGATCGGCACGATCGATGCCGCCACCACCACCCCCAGCGGCCAGTACATCGCCAGCAGCAGCACCGTCACGACCGCGATCTGCACCGAGTTGAGCAGCAGGAACACCAGGCCGAACGACAACAGCCGACGGATGGTGGACAGGTCGTTCATGATCCGGGACAGCAGCTGCCCGGACTGCCAGCGCCCGTGAAACGCCATCGGCAGCAGCTGCAGCCGGGCGTACAGGTCGGTGCGGATGTCGGCCTCGACGCCCATGGTGGCGTGGGCGACCAACCACCGCCGGACGAACCACAGCACCGCCTCGCTGATCCCGACGGCGGTCGCCGCGATCCCCCACACCCACAGCCCGCGCTGATCGTGGTGGCGGACCGGACCGTCGATGACGGCCTTGGTCATCAGCGGAATCGCGACCGTCGCGGCCAGGCTGATCACCGCGACGACCACCATGGCGATCCAGCGCGCCCGGTACGGTCGCAGGTACGGCAGCAGCCGACGCAGGTCGGAACCCGGCCGCCGGCGGGCGGGCGGCGCTGCGATCGCGGGCACGTTGCTCAGCTTGGCATGAGCGGCAGCCGAATAAGTGGATGTCGACCTTCCCGCGATCGCGCGGACCGATCAGGCAAGATGGGCGGCATGGACACGGGTGCAACCTCACCGCGGGTACTAGTTGTCGACGACGACGACGACGTGCTGGCGTCGCTGGAACGCGGGCTGCGGCTGTCCGGGTTCGAGGTGGCGACGGCCAAGGACGGCGCCGAAGCGTTGCGCAGCGCGACCGAGACCCGCCCGGACGCGATCGTGCTGGACATCAACATGCCGGTGCTGGACGGGGTCAGCGTCGTCACCGCGCTGCGGGCGATGGATAACGACGTCCCGGTCTGTGTGCTATCCGCGCGCAGCTCGGTCGACGACCGGATCGCCGGCCTGGAGGCCGGCGCCGACGACTACCTGGTCAAACCGTTCGTGCTGCAGGAGCTGGTAGCGCGGGTGCGGGCACTGCTGCGCCGCCGTGGATCCACCGCCACCTCGTCGTCGGAAACCATCACGGTGGGTCCGCTGGAGGTGGACATCCCGGGTCGGCGGGCCCGGGTCAACGGCGTCGACGTGGACCTGACCAAACGCGAGTTCGACCTGCTGGCGGTGCTGGCCGAGCACAAGACCGCGGTGTTGTCCCGGGCGCAGCTGCTCGAGCTGGTGTGGGGCTACGATTTCGCCGCCGACACCAACGTCGTCGACGTGTTCATCGGGTACCTGCGGCGCAAGTTGGAGGCCGGGGGCGCGCCCCGGCTGCTGCACACGGTGCGCGGCGTGGGGTTTGTACTGCGCATGCAGTAGCCGTCATGAACCTGCTGTCGCGGATCTTCACCCGCACGCCGTCGCTGCGGAGTCGGGTGGTGCTCGCGGTAGCGATCGGCACCGCGATCGCCGTGCTCATCACCGGCGCCATCGTGTGGGTGGGCATCACCCGCGACCGCAAAGAGCGGCTGGATCGCCGCCTCGACGAGGCGGCCGGGTTTGCGATTCCGTTCGTCAGCATGGGCGAGATCCCGCGCGCGGCCAGCGCCAAGGACGCGGTGATCACCGTGCGCAAGGGCGACGACGTGACGTCGAACTCCGCGGTGGTGTTGCCCCCGCTGCCGGCGGGCTACGCCGACACCTACGTCGACGGGGTGCGTTACCGGGTGCGCACCGTCGACATCCCCGGTCCGGGTCCGCGCTCGCTGGCGGTCGGCGACACCTACGACGCCACCATCGCCGACACCAACAACCTGCACCGCCGGGTGATCCTGGTGTGCGGGTTCTCCATCGCCGCGGCCGCGGTATTCGCGTGGCTGCTGGCCGCGTTCGCGGTCCGCCCGCTCAAACGGTTGGCGCAGCAGGCCCGCTCGATCGACGTCGGCGACGAGCGGCCCCAGATCGAGGTGCGCGGCGCCACCGAGGCCGTCGAGATCGCCGAGGCGATGCGCGGCATGCTGGAGCGGATCTGGACCGAGCAGGACCGCACCAAGGAGGCGCTGGCCTCGGCCCGCGACTTCGCGGCGGTGTCCTCCCATGAGCTGCGCACCCCGCTGACCGCGATGCGCACCAACCTGGAGGTGCTGGCGAGCTTGGATCAGCTCGACGGGCAGCGCAACGGGGTCGTCGGGGGGGGGGGGGGCGGCGAGGGGGGGGT
>NZ_MLQM01000290.1:0-3293 GCF_001854525.1 Mycobacterium talmoniae | reverse complement strand
TTGCTGGGCTGCCGGTCGCGCCCGGGCCGGCCGGAGCGCCGGTGGCCGGCGGGCCGGCGGTGCTGCCCGGCTTGGGGGTTGCCGGTCCGGCCCCGGTGTGCGGCGGGATGGCACCGGGAGCGGGGTCCTGCGGCAAATAGCTTTGCGCTGAACGGTTTTCGCCGGGGCGCAGGGGTCGGTGCTACTCCTGCACGATGACCGGGTCGCCGACATTGACGGCGTTGAAGTACCACTCCGCGTCGGCGGGGCTCAGGCTGATGCAGCCGTGGCTGATGTTGTCCACCCCGAGTGCTTGCAGCGCCCACGGCGCCGAATGCACGTACAGTCCGCGCTGGGTGATGCGAACGGCGTAATCCACCGAAAGTCGGTAGCCCTCGGGGTCGGTGACCGGAATGCCGACGCTGCTGGAATCCATGATCACGTTGCGGTCCTTGGAGATAACGGCGTAGGTGCCGACCGGCGTCGGAAACTCCGGCTTACCCAGCGACGCCGGCAGCACCCCTTCTTCGCCCCAGCGGGGCCGATGGTGCGGCGCGGGCAGCCGAGGCGCCGTCCCCGCCTCGTCGGCATCGATGCTCACGGTGAACGTGTGCTCGGAGATGCTGGCCACCCCCAACACGGCGGGCCCGGTTTTGAAGTCGAGAGCCAGGTTGCCCACCGACAGCGCCACCGCGCTGTGCGCCGGCCAGAACCGGTCCGGCACCCACTGCACGACATTGTCGTCGAGCCAGTCGAACCTGCCGGTCCTCGCGGGCGTCGACGTCACCTGCACGGCTCGCTCGGCGGCCCGACGGTTGGTGACGGGCGCGCTGAACGTCACCACCACCGGGTGCGCGACCCCCACCACCGCGCCGTTAGCGGGCAGCACCGAGGTGATGGTGAGGCCGGGCGGCAGCTCGACCGCCGTCGGACGCACGTCGGGCGGGGCTGCGACCACGGCGCCCACGATCACGGCTAGGACAAGAACCGGCCGAACCACCGCCCGCATCGCTTCGATTCACCTCTCGGGTGGAAATTGTCGCCGCCGTCGGTCGATGTTAGGGCCGCGACGACCGGTGGCGCGGAAACGGCGCGATGAAGTCTGGGTCACATTCTGGTCACGACTTCCGGGGCCGTCGTCGCCGTCGGGCGTGTCGGCCGGAACACCAAAAAACCCGCCCTGGGACTGGCCAGGACGGGTTTGTCGGGGTGCGCCGTCAGGGTTTCGAACCCCGGACCCGCTGATTAAGAGTCAGCTGCTCTACCAACTGAGCTAACGGCGCGAAGCGGCAAAGCCGCGAGAGCGAGGATAACAGAGCCTGGAACCGGCTGGCGAATTGGCAGTTCGCGCGCCCCGCTGTGCGCGGGATCACCCGAGCGGTCGCAGCACGCTTCGGCGACCTTTAGACTATTGCCAAAGTTTGGTCCGGGTGCGAGGTGGGGACGGTATGTGGCAGGTCGGATCGATGGCCCGCGTCTGCGGGCGTCGACCCTGGTTGGCGGCTGCGTTGATGGTGCCCACCGTGGTGTTTGGCCTCAGCGCGTGCGGCAGCAATGACGCCCCGGAGCCGTCGCAGGCCATCACCGATAAGGGCACCCCGTACACCGATCTGCTGGTGCCGAAGCTGACCGCGTCGGTGACCGATGGCGCGGTCGGCGTCGCGGTGGACGCCCCGGTGACGGTGACCGCCGAGGACGGCGTGTTGGGCGCGGTCACCATGGTCAACGAGAACGGCAGAGCGGTCGACGGGCAGCTCAGCCCGGACAGCCTGACCTGGCAGACCACCGAGCCGCTGGGCTTCAACCGGCGCTACACCCTCAACGCCAAAGCGCTGGGTCTGGGTGGGGTAACGACCAAGCAGATGAGCTTCCAAACCCATTCGCCCGAGAACCTGACCATGCCCTACGTCATGCCCCAGGACGGGGAGGTGGTCGGCGTCGGCCAGCCGGTGGCGATCCGGTTCGACGAGAACATCGCCAACCGCCTGGCGGCGCAGAAGGCGATCAAAATCACCACCAACCCGCCGGTGGAAGGTGCCTTCTACTGGCTGAACAACCGCGAAGTGCGGTGGCGGCCAGAACATTTCTGGAAGCCCGGCACGACGGTCGAGGTGGCGGTCAACACCTACGGCGTCGACCTTGGCAACGGGATGTTCGGCCAGGACAACGTGACCACCCACTTTTCCATCGGCGACGAGGTCATCGCCACCGTGGACGACACCACCAAGATGATCACCGTGCGGATCAACGGTGAGGTCGCCAAGGTGATGCCGACGTCGATGGGCAAGGACAGCACCCCGACCAACAACGGCATCTACCTGGTCGGGGAACGGTTCAAACACATCATCATGGACTCCTCGACCTACGGCGTTCCGGTCAACTCGCCCAACGGGTATCGCACCGACGTCGACTGGGCGACGCAGATCTCCTACAGCGGGATCTTTGTGCACGCCGCGCCGTGGTCGGTGGGCGCCCAGGGCCACAGCAACACCAGCCACGGCTGCCTGAACGTCAGCAACGGCAACGCGGAATGGTTCTACGACCACACCAAACGCGGCGATGTCGTGGAGATCGTCAACACGGTGGGGCCGACGCTGCCGGGCACCGAGGGCCTCGGTGACTGGAATATCCCGTGGGCGCAGTGGAAGGCCGGCAACGCCAACGACTAACCGGGCACTCTGGCCGCGATCCGGTTGGCGATGTCGACGGCCTGGGCGGTGATACCCGGGCGGCAGGCGGACACGTCGATGACGACGTTGTCGCGCAGGGTCATGGCCCGCGCGCACGAAATGTCGCCGCCCACTTGGGTTGCCGACATGGTGTCCACATCACCGTGGTGGTTGAGCCCGCCGAACGTCCAGGATTGGGTGGGTCCCGCCTTGCTGACGGTGAATTCGCGGCTCGAACAGGCCAGCCACTGGCCTTCCTGCTTGACGAACAGGTCACGGGCCCTGCTCAGCGACGGAAACGCGACGACGGCCTGCACCACCGTCACGGCGCCGGCGGGCTCCTGGGTGAGCTGCTGGGCCCGCAGGGCGGTCCAGTTGCTGTGCTCGTAGGCGGCGATCTCGGCCGGCCAAAACGCGCCGGCACAGTCCTTTTCGGAAATCCAGTCGCGGTCCTCGGCGATTGAATCGGTGATCGGACCCGCGTGCAGCGGTGTGGCCATGACGGCGCTGAGCTCGTCGGCGCTGAGCAACAGGTTCGGTAGCGCCGCGGCGGCCACCGCCGCTGTGGTGGTGGGCGGCGGTGGCGCTGCGGTGCTCGTGACGGCGGTGTGCCGATCCGCTGATCCGCTGCCGCTGTGCGATTTC
>NZ_MLQM01000289.1:0-3296 GCF_001854525.1 Mycobacterium talmoniae | reverse complement strand
GTGCGGCACGAACTCCGGGTACCGATTGGCCGCCTCGATCGAGCGGATCAGCGCCGAACGCACCGCGGGCAGCGGCGGGTACGGATTCTCGTTGAGCGATAACGCCAACGGATCCCCCGCGTCCGGCAGCCCGTCGAGCACCGCGGCCGTCACCGCCGGCGCCGGCGACGCCATCAGCGTCCGCCCCAGCGCACCGCCGCCGCGCCGGCGAAGTCGCCGGCATGCGCGAAACCCGCCATCAGCACCAGGTCACCCGGAGCGACCCGGCCGTCGCCGACGGCGCGATCGAAGTTGATCGGGATCGCGGCCCCGAACAGGTTGCCGCACTGATCAAACGTGTCGACGTGCCGTTCGGTGGGCAGCTCCAGCGCTTCTCGCCAGTTGCGCAGAAACACCCGGTTCGGCTGGTTGGTGACCAACAGCCCGATATCTTTGGGCCGCACCCCGATTCGGTCACAGACCGCCCAGGCCACCTCGGGAACCTGCCGGTTGCCGCGGGCCAGCACCTTGGTGATCTTGGACTCGGTGAACCCGATGCACGCCTCGCCCGGCCCGGCCTGCCACCACTTGCGCGGCGGGTCCATCGTCAGCGTCATGTCGCCGGCGTATTCGCCGTAGGTGCGGCACACCACGTCGAGGATCGGCGAACGCTCCGACACCGTCACCAGCCCCACCGCGGCGCCGTCGCCGGGCACCGCGGCCTGCGCCTTGCGCCGTACCCCGGGTTGGTCAAACACCTGCCCGGCCGCGTTCTGCGCGACCGCGATCAGCGCGCTGCGCCCCGCCCCGGAGCCCAGCAGCTGGCGGGCGACCTGCAGCCCCAGCACGAACGCCGCGCAGCCGCCGTTGTGCAGGTCCAGCACCCAGTCGGGCCGCATGCCCAGCCGGTGCGCGATGCCGCCGCCGGCGCCGTAGAACGCCATGTCCGGGACCTGGGTGTGGGTGATCAGCACGTCGACCTGCTCGAGGACGTCGGGGCCGTGCCGCTCGATCAGGCCGGCGGCGGCGCGTTCCACCATGTCGATCGCGGTTTCGTCGGGCCCGACGTGGTGGCGGTACCGCGGCGCCCGGAACATCACGTTGTCGCGCAGCGCGTCGGAGTCGGCGAACTGCGCGTAGTAGTCGGCGCCGAGGGGTGCCCCGGGCAGGTAGGTGGCGACGTCGATCAGGCTGACGTTCGGTGTGCTCATGGCCGGCCTCACCGCATCCAGACCGGGGTCACCGGCAGGCCGTTGCGGTGCCGATATTCGGCAATCGCCTTGAGGTTCTGCAGTTCTAGCAGGTGGCCCGCGCCGAACATGTCCCAGAAGTCGCCGACCCAGACCGGGCGCTGCGGCGGCGCGGTCTCCGGATAGGGGTTGTTGTCGTAGAACGGGTGGTGGCAATTCGTCCACAGCACCACCGAGCCGGGCTTGTCGAACACCAACTGCGCGTCGATGACCCGCATCAGATAGATCATCCACAGGTGCGTGCCCTGATCCCAGGCGCAGTGGTAGTCGACGGTGCGCGCCTCGGCGTTGGTCACGGTGCGGGTGAAGATCTTGGTCTCCGAGCCGAGCCGGTCGTGGGCCAGCCACAGCCCGGGTTCGTCGGTGGGGGTGAAGCCGCGCAGGCTGTAGGTCCACTCCTCCAGGCTGCGGGTGTCGGCCATGTACTCGAACAACTCGTCGGGCGGGCAGTCGATGTGGCTGTTGACCGTGCAGAATTCCCCGAACACCTCCTCGTGCGGGTACACCGACCGCATCATCTCCATGATGATCGGGGTGGCTTTTTCGCGGGGCGAGGTCTCGATGCGGACCAGGCCCTCGATCGGGTCGGTGCTTCCGGTGTGGGCGACGATATCGTCAAGCGCGGACAGCGACACGGTGGTCCTCCTTCAGTGCGGAAACCGGGGGTGCGGAACTCAAAAATGGTGCGAACGGCGGCATCTCGTCGGCCGAGCACGCGACGCTGACCACCGCGGGCCCGTCGGCACCGAGCGCGGCCACCACCGCCGGGGACAGCTCGCCGATGTCGCTGACGTCCGTGGCCGGTAGGCCGGGAAACATCGCGGCCAACCCGGCCCCCAACGTGCTGGGCCGGAATCGGTTGTAGCTGTACAGGTCGTCGTAGTAGAGCTGCTCGCGGGTCACGCACATGGCGTGTGCATTGTTGTTGAACAGCACGAAGGTCACCGGCAGCCGGTACTGCAGGGCGGTGTGGATCTCCATGCCGTGCATGTAGAACGCGCCGTCGCCGGCGATCACCACGGTGCGCCGGCCGCGGCCGAACGCCATTCCGATCCCGGCGCCGAAGCTGTAGCCCATGCCGCCCATGCCCAGCGCGACCAGGAACCGGCCGTCGCGGCGCACCGGCAGGTGATGCAGCGCGGCGGCACCGGTGTTGCCGGCGTCGACGACGATGTCGGTCCCGGCCGGTAACACCCGGTCCAGCACGGTCATCGCGTCGCGGTAGCGGACCCCGGGGCCGGTGTGGGGGCGCGGGGTCAGTTCGGTTCGCGGCAGCGTCTCGGGCACCCGGATGCCGGTGGGCCGGCCCGGCCCGTGCAACGCGGCCACCAGCATGCGCAGCGAGGCGCGCAGATCCTCGGTGTGCACGTGCAGGCAGGGCAGGTGCGGTGGCGCCGAGCCGATCGAGACCGTGCGGACGGTGGCCAGCGCCTGATCGAGTCCGGCGCGGGCGGTGATCGGCAACCGGGTGCCCACCACCAGGCACACCGCACTGGCCGCCACCGCGTCGGCCACCCCGGGGTGGCCCACCACCCCGGTGACGCCCAGCGCCGACGCGGCACCGCAACCCGGTGTGCCGCCGGCATCTTTGGCGTCGGGCACGCACGCGACCCGGGCGCGCAGCAGCGCGCGCAGCGCCGCGAGTTCGGCGCGGGCGTCGTCGCGGGCGACCTGTTCGCCGGCAATGATGGTCACCGGCCCGGCCGCTTGGCGCAACGCGCGCGCGATCGGATGCGGGGCGCCGGCCCGGCCGCGGATCGGTGCACCGTTGTGGTGGCCGGTGACGGCGACCGGTGCCTGCTGAACGTCCTTGGGTACCAACAGCACCGCCGGCCCGCCGGTGCGGGCCGCGGCGATGGCGCGCGGCAGCGCGGTCGCGATCTCGTCGGGAGCGGTGATCCGCTGGCAGAACACCGAGACGGCGGCGAACAGCTGCTCGGCGTTCAGCGCGCCGTTGCGGCCGCTGAGGTCCTGAAAGCTGCCCCGGCCGTCCAGCGCCGCCGACGGCTGCCCCACCACCGCCAGCACCGGCACCCGGCTGGCCAGCGATTCCCCCAGGCCCGGAAC
>NZ_MLQM01000288.1:0-3346 GCF_001854525.1 Mycobacterium talmoniae | reverse complement strand
CACAGCACAGACCAACACACCACAGACCACCCCACCCCCCCCCCCACCTCGCCCTCCCCCTAAGCGCCCGCCGGCCGCTGCAGAGTTCTATAACGGCGGCCGGCGCCCCCCCGGTGACCCGGGTCCCGCCGGCGTGCACGGCGATGACGGCGGCATCGCCGTTGATCACATACTCGGGGTCGAAGACCACCGCGCCGAGCGCGGCGCCCTCGGCCAGCCGCTCCAGGGCCTCGGTGTCCGGCTCGGCCGCGGCCAGCAGGGCCAGCTCGGCCAGCGTGGTGCCCAGCAGCGGGGTGGGCACCAGCGCCTTGCCCAGCTCCTCAAGCACGACCGCGGCGTCGGCCAACTCGCCACCGGCGCCGCCGAACCGCTCGGGCACCACCAGCGCGGCGGCCCCGACCTGCTCACACAGCAGCTGCCACAGCGACCCGTCGTAGCCGCGCTCCGATTCCATCGCCGCCCGCACCGCCTCCGGGCCGGCGTGCTTGTCGACCAGCGCGGCGACGGTCTGGCGCAGCAGCTCCCGTTCGTCACTCACAGCGCCTCCAATACGCGGCGACGGTGGGCGGCCGGGTCACCCCACGCCGCCCGCAGCGCCTGCACCCGCAGCAGCCACAGCGACAGGTCGTGTTCGGCGGTGAAACCGATGGCGCCGTGGGTCTGCAACGCCGACCGGGCGGCCAGCAGCGCGGCCTCGGCGGCCGCCACCTTGGCGGCGCTGACATCGCGGGCGGTATCGGCCGATTCGTCGGCGAGCGCCAGCGCGGCCCCGTACACCAGCGGGCGGGCCAACTCGAGCGCGATGTGCACATCGGCCAGCTTGTGTTTGATCGCCTGGTAGGAGCCGATCACCCGGCCGAACTGGGTGCGCTGTTTGGCGTAGTCGACCGCCGCGTCCAGCAGCGCCTGCCCGGCGCCGACCAGCTGCGCGGCGGTGGCCAGCGCACCGAACTCGTAGGCCCGGTCGGTGTCGGCGGCGTGCCCGTCACCGGATGCGGTGACCTCGAACAGCCGGCGGGCCGGGTCGACGGAGTCGTGGCGGGCCCCGGGCTGCGCGTCGCGGACCCGGCCGTCGCCGGCCAGCAGCACCAGCCCGGCGGTATCGGCGTCCACCGCCCGCGGCACCCGCGGCGGCAACGCGACGGTGGCGATCAGCTCACCGGCGGCCAGCGCCGCGGCGCGCTGGTCGTCGGCCAGCAGCACCGGTGCCACCGCAATGGATTCGGTGACCGGGCCGGGCACACACCAGCGGCCCAACCGTTCGGCGGCCACCACCAGATCCACCGGGTGCGCGGCCAGCCCGTCGAAGCGTTCCGGCACCACCAGGGCGGTGACGCCCAGCTCGGCCAGCTGCGCCCACACCTTGCGGCCCGGCGCGGTGTCGCCGCCGGACCAGGCCCGCACCGCGGACGGCACGTCGGCGGCGGCCAGCGCGGCGTCGATGCTGGCCGCGAAATCCCGCTGCTCTTGGTCTAGATCGAATTTCACTTCTTCTCCCGGGGCAGGCCCAGCAGCCGCTCGGCGATGATATTGCGCTGGATCTCGTTGGTGCCGGCGTAGATCGGGCCGCCGAGCGCGAACAGGTAGCCGTCGGTCCAGGAATCGGCCAGTTCGCCGTCCGCGCCGCGCAGGTCCAGCGCGGTCTGGTGCAGCGCGACGTCCAGGTCGCTCCAGAACACCTTGGTCACCGAGGATTCCGCACCCAGCTCGCCGCCGGCGGCCAACCGGGTGACGGTGCCGAACGTGTGCAGCCGGTAGGCCTGCGCCTGGATCCAGGCATCGGCGACCCGGTCCCCGAACGCGGGGTCCCGGTCGGTTTTCCAGGCCTGCGCCAGCCGCTCGGCCCCGACCAGGAACCGGGCCGGGCTGCGCAGCGACATGCCGCGCTCGTTGCTCGACGTGCTCATCGCCGCGCGCCACCCCTCATGGACGGTGCCGATGACATCGGCGTCGGGCACGAACACGTCGTCGAGGAAGATCTCGCCGAACCCGGTGTCCCCGCCGAGCTGGGCGATCGGGCGCACCGTGACGCCGTCGGCTTTCAGGTCGAACATGAAGTAGGTCAGGCCGCGGTGCCGTTCGGCGGTCGGGTCCGAACGGAACAGCCCGAACGCCTTCTCCCCGAACACCGCCCGCGAACTCCAGATCTTCTGCCCGTTGAGCTTCCAGCCGCCGTCGACCTGGGTGGCCGTCGACCGCAGCGACGCCAGGTCGCTGCCGGACTCCGGCTCCGACCAGGCCTGCGCCCAGATCTCCTCGCCGCTGGCCATCTTCGGCAGGATGCGGTCGAGCTGTTCCTCGGTGCCGTGCGCGAACAGGGTCGGCGCCAGCATCGAGGTGCCGTTGGCGCTGGCCCGCCCCGGCGCCCCGGCACGGAAGTACTCCTCTTCGAACACCACCCACTCCAGCAGGGTGGCGTCGCGGCCGCCGTATTTCTTCGGCCAGGCGATCACCGACAGTCCGGCGTCGAAAAGCACCTTGTCCCACCGGCGGTGCTGTTCGAACCCTTCGGCGGTGTCGTAGGACTTCGTCGGGAACGACGCCCGGTTGGCCGCCAGGAAGTCGCGGACTTCGGCCCGGAACTCCGCAACCTCGTCGTCAATATTCAGGTCCATCACGCCCACTCTCGTAATAGTGGTTTGACCACCTTGCCGCCGGGATTGCGCGGCAAAGCATCCACAAAGGCCACCGATCGCGGTGCCTTGAAGTTCGCCAAATGCTCGCGGGCGTAGGCGATCACGGCCGCCTCGTCGAGCCCGGATCCGGCCCGGCGGACCACAAACGCCTTGCCCACCTCGCCGAGCCGCTCGTCGGGCACGCCGATCACCGCCGCGTCGGCCACCCCGTCCAGCCGGGCCAGCACCTGCTCGATCTCGGCGGGGTAGACGTTGAACCCACCGCAGATGTACATGTCCTTGAGCCGGTCGGTGATGCGCAGGTTGCCGGCGTGGTCGAGCTGCCCGACATCGCCGGTGTGCAACCACCCGTCGGCGTCGATCGCCGCGGCGGTGGCGTCGGGGTCGTCGAGGTAGCCGAGCATGATGTTGGCGCCGCGCAGCAGCACCTCGCCGTGCTCACCGACGCGCAGTTCATAGTCGGCGATCGGTCGCCCGCAGGTGGTGGCCACCGTGACCGCGTCGTCGTCGGCGCGGCACATGGTGGCGAACCCGGCGGACTCGGTCAGCCCGTAGGCGGTCAGCACGATGTCGATGTCGAGTTCGGTCTGCATCCGCTCGATCAACACCACCGGCACCGTCGCCGCGCCGGTCACCGCGAACCGCAGCGAACTCAGGTCGTATTCGGCCCGGTCCGGATGATCCAGCAGCGTCTGGGAGATGGTGGGCGG